>JADGHC010000432.1 GCA_019689655.1 Microbispora sp. | reverse complement strand
GCGGCGTACGAGCCGGAGGAGTTCTGCCGCAGGGCCGGCCGCACGCTCGAACACGAGATCGCCGGCCTGCTGAACCGCCCGGCGGAGGAGCGGATGGCGGCCCGCTTCGCCCGCTACCGGTCCCTGGGCTGCTGACCGCGCCGACCCCCGGCCTTCACGCACCCCTTCACGTACGGCTAACGGTCTTCGGACTCCTGATCGTCGGCGGGAGCGAGCGGCACCGGCACGCGCTCCACCCGGATCGCGTGCACCTCGTCACGGGGCACGACCACCTCGTACGCGCCGTGGTCCACCAGCCAGTAGCCGAGCGCCTCGGCCTTCAGGCCGTTGTGGCCGGTGTAGGCGATGTGCAGGCCGCCCTCCCGGCCGTCGCCGCCGTCGTCTTCGTCCAGCACGAGGCACGGCTCGCCGCCGAACGCCCCCACCGTCCGCAGCAGGGTCAGCTGCTCCAGCTCCGAGCGGCTCACCCGCAGCCGCCAGTAGCCGCCCGCCGCGGTGAACCCCTCCTGCGGCGTCTCGCTGAACAGCACCACGTCGTCGCTGCCCGGCCCGACGGCCGCGGCGTACTCCCGGTCGCGGTACCGGGCGACGAACCCCAGCCCGACCGGCTCGTTCTCGCTCATCACACCGGCCGCCAGGTCAGGCCGTCGTACTCGGCGAAGGGACGCTCCCCGGCCGCGGTGAGGTGCACGATCTCCGCGCCCGCCGGGATCGGCATCGGCATCGTGTGGAACTGCGGCACCACCTGCTCGCGCGAGGCGGTGAAGCCGTTCCCGGTGAAGGGCGGTGCATCGCTCCAATCGCCGCCCATGTGCGGGCCGTACGGGACGACGTAGGTGTCGATGTCTCGCGCGTCCCAGCGCATGATGTACAGCTCCGGCACGTCCGGCGTCAGCTCCGATCCGTCGAAGCACAGGTCCAGGGCCTCCACGAGCGCGGCGGGGGTGGTGAGGCGGTCGCAGTCCTGCACGCGGTACACGTATCCGGAGACGATCGTGCGACGGCCCGACAGGTACGGCACGAGCAGCCGCGGCGGAATCACCTTCTGCATCCGCGTCGTGCGTCCCGGCTCGCTCATGGGGCCAAGTTTACGATCTGCCGACTCCGAGCCGGCGATGTTCGAGCGAGGGGAGGGTGGCGCGCGCGGTCTCGGTCCACGCCGTGTCGATCTCCGCGACCAGCACGCCGGGGCCGGTGCCCAGGTCGTGCCGGACGACGCCCATCGGGTCGACGAGCATGCTGCGGCCCACACCGAACCCATCCGGTATGGCGGGATTCGGGGCCTGCCCCACGGCGATGGTCCAGGTGGTGTTCTCGATGGCCCTGGCCCTGACGAGGGTCGTCCAGTGGTCCTCCTTCAGCGGGCCCGAACCCCAGGCGGCGATCACGGCGAACGTGTCCGCGCCCCGGTCGACCAGCGCGCGGGCCAGCTCGGGGAAACGGACGTCGTAACAGGTGATCAGGCCGATCTTGAGCCCGGCCAGCTCGACCACCGCCGGATCGTCTCCCGGCGCGACCAGCTTCGACTCCTTCGCGCCGAAGGAGTCGAACAGGTGGATCTTGCGGTAGGCCGCGGCGAGCGAGCCGTCCTCCCGCAGGGCGACGGCGGTGTTCCAGACCCTGCCGTCCGCGGCGGGCTCGAAGACGCCGGCGATGACGGCCATGCCGTACTCGCGGGCGGCCTCGGCCAGGCCGGTGACGAACGGGCCGTCCAGCGGCTGGGCCGCCTCGACGATCCCCGGCCCGAACCGGGCGAGCGTCGCTTCGGGGAACACGGCGAGGTCGGCCCCCCGCGCCCGCGCGAGCGCGTCACGCACGGTCGCGAGGTTGGTCTCCGGGGTGTGGTCGGCGGGGATCTGGCACAGCGCTACGCGGGTCACGGATCACAGTCTGCCCCGTCGCCGGCACACCCCACCAGGTGAGGGTGCGCCACACCCGTTCCAGCGGGCCGTACCGGTGCCGGGCGAGCCACCACCGGCAGAAGACCGCCTGCGCGGCGACGGTGACGACGGCGAGCACCACGACCGCGGCCCCCGTGTGGTCGGCCTCCAGCAGCGGCATCGCCACCACGATCACCATCGTGCCGGTCACGTAGTTGGTCAGCGTCATCCGTCCCAGCGCCTCGAACACCGCCGTGCGCCGGGCCATCAGCAGGAACGCCGTGGCGTACGCGACCGCGCCGCACAGCGCGGCGGCCTGGTAGACCCCGCCGCCGGGCGGCGCGTGGTTCCACCACCAGGTCAGCCCGGCCGCGAGCACGGCCGCCGTCGCGCACAGGGCGGCGAGGAACGGCCCGCCGCCGAGGCCGTCCGCCCCGCCGAGGCGCGTCGTCCCCCTCCGCGCCGCCGCGTCCGGGGCGGCGGCCAGGCCGAGCAGGAACAACGCCGTGATCAGCACGTACGGGTGGGAGCCGAGCACGGCGGCGGCCAGGACGCCGCAGCCGGCGAGCAGCACCGCCCACCGGGGCAGCAGGCTCGCCGGAAGCAGGACGACCGCACCCAGCAGCGCGTACGGCAGCAGCACCTCGCCGGGGTCGATCGACAGGTGCGCCGCGCCCAGGGCGGCGAGCACGGCCAGGCGCCGCAGCATGACGACGCGCGGGCGCCGCGTGCGCAGCCGCGCCGAGCGCAGGAACAGCGCGAACGACAGCCCGAACAGGAACGCGAACATCGGGTAGAAGCGGCTCTGGAACAGGTTGACCATCACCCAGTCCAGGGACGTCGGCCCCCGCTGCACCCGCTGCTGCCACGTGTTGACCAGCATGATCCCGCTCGCGGCGAACCCGCGCAGCGCGTCGACCCGCCGGATCCTGCCCGCCGCCTCGCTCACCCGTCAGTCCCTCCGCGGGCCGGGCGGCCGTCGCGCCGGGCCCGTATCCGGCCTCTTGCGCACTCACGATAAACGCCCATCCGCCGCGCGAGGCCGGGGTGTTCCGGCGCCGGCCGGAGCCGGGAAGCGGCGGATAAGGTGGCGGCTGTGAACGAGCCGCTGGTACGGCGGATGCGGGAGTTCGGCACGACCGTGTTCGCCACGATGACGAAGCTGGCCGTGGAGACGGGTTCGATCAACCTGGGCCAGGGTTTCCCGGACACCGACGGGCCGGAGCGCATGCTGGAGCGGGCGGTCGAGGCCGTGCGGGGCGGCCTCAACCAGTACCCGCCGGGGCCGGGCCTGCCCGAGCTGCGCCAGGCCGTCGCCGAGCACCGCAAGCAGTGGTACGGCCTCGCGTACGACCCCGACGGGGAGGTCCTCGTCACCGTCGGCGCCACCGAGGCCATCGCGGCGGCGATCCTCGCGCTGTGCGAGCCGGGTGACGAGGTGGTCGTCTTCGAGCCGTACTACGACTCCTACGCCGCCGCCGTCGCGCTCGCGGGAGCCGTACGGAGGGCGGTCACGCTGCGCGTGGACGCGGGGCGGTTCACCTTCGACCCGGCCGAGCTGGAGGCCGCGATCACGCCCCGCACCCGGGCGATCCTGCTGAACTCGCCGCACAACCCGACCGGGACCGTGTTCACCCGGCAGGAGCTGGAGTGCGTGGCCCGCG
This sequence comes from Microbispora sp., assembly GCA_019689655.1. Lineage (GTDB taxonomy): Bacteria > Actinomycetota > Actinomycetes > Streptosporangiales > Streptosporangiaceae > Microbispora. The sequence continues at coordinate 1,859 of JADGHC010000432.1, read as the reverse complement.
TCTGCCGCGAGCACGACCTGATCGCCATCACCGACGAGGTCTACGAGCACCTCACCTTCGACGGCGTCGAGCACGTGCCGCTCGCCACCCTGCCCGGCATGCGCGAGCGCACCGTCATGATCTCCTCGGCGGGCAAGACGTTCAGCGTCACCGGGTGGAAGACCGGCTGGGTGTGCGCGCCCGCGCCGCTCACCGCCGCCGTGCAGACCGTCAAGCAGTTCCTCACCTTCACCGCGAACGCCCCCTGGCAGACCGCGGTCGCGTACGCCCTGCGGGAGGAGATGGACTGGGTGGCGGCCCAGCGGGCGGCCCTGCAGGCCAAGCGGGACCGCCTGATGGCGGGCCTGGCCGAGGCCGGGTTCGACGTGCTCCGGCCCGCGGGCACCTACTTCGTGCAGACCGACATCCGGCCGCTCGGTTTCGACGACGGGCTCGAGCTGGCCCGGCGGCTGCCCGAGCTGGCGGGAGTGGTGGCCATCCCGACCCAGGTCTTCTACGACCACCCCGCGCGGGGCCGTCACTACCTGCGGTTCGCCTTCTGCAAACGGGACGAGGTCATCGACGAGGCGGTGACCCGTCTGCGCGGCCTCGGCAGTGACCGCATGTGATGACGGACCGTGAGACTCCCTATGCTCTACGTTGATGGTATCACTGTGATACCGCGCCGTAGGATGGGGGTATGGCCATGACGCTTCGCCTGACCGACGAGCAGACCGAGGCCCTCCGGCGGCGCGCCGAGAAGGAAGGCCGCAGCATGCAGCAGATCGCCCTGCGCGCGATCGACGACTACCTCGCCCGTGTCGCCGATGACGAGTACACCGAGATGCTGGCCGAAAAGGGGGCCGCGCGCTTCGCCGATCTGCTGCGCCGGCTGGGGGAGTGACCCGCTACATCAGCCTCGAGCAGGCGCTGCGCATCGCCCGTCGGGCGACGGGAGCGCCTGTCGAGGTGCGTGACATCGGGCTTCTCGAGGCGGCGCTGCTTCGCCCTCAGACGTCATTGTTCGGGAGGGACGCCTACCCGGATCTGCTGACGAAGGCTGCGGCCATCCTGCACTCGGTCGTTTCCAACCATCCATTCGTCGACGGCAACAAGCGTGCGGCCTGGCTCATGATGTACGTCTTCTGCGCGAAGAACGGTGTGGAGATCGAGCCGCCGGACGACGACGCCGCGTACGACTTCGTGATCGCGGTCGCTTCGGGGAAGCTCACCGAGGTCGACGAGATCGCGGACGTGCTGCGCGGCTTCACCGCCTCATCCTGAGCACACGGGCCGTGCCGAAGGCGATGAGCGGGGTCGCCAGCCACAGAAAGGGCACCGCGGAGGCCAGCCATGCGCTCGCCACGGCGGTCAGCAGCCAGTAGACCCCGATCGCCCAGTAGACGCCTGCGTTGGCGCGCAGGCGGAGCAGGTCGGCGTCCGGCAGGTGCAGGCGCTGCGCCAGCACCAGCGTGAACAGCGCGCCCTGGCACAGCAGCAGGATCGCCTCGTTGCCGGCGAACAGGCCGGTCGCCAGCGCCCTGCTGCCCGCCGCGGCCGACGCGGCGCTGGCCTCGCCGAAGATCGACGCCGTGTACGGCAGGGAGGCCACGAAGAACAGCAGCGGGATGTGCAGCAGGAGCACCGCCTGGGACACCCGATCGATCTGGTCGAACAAGGTGTGGTGGGCCCGCCAGGCGAACCAGAGCATGAGGAAGGCGATGGCGAAGGCTATGAAGAAGCCGGTGTGGTCGCCGAGGAACGCGCCCAGCCGCTCGAATTCCTCCGCCTCCGGGCGCGGAAGCTCCAGGGCGAGCAGTGTGATGGCGATCGCGAAGACGGCGTCGGCGAAGACGCCGACGCGTTCATGGGTGAGCCCG
>JADGHC010000020.1 GCA_019689655.1 Microbispora sp. | reverse complement strand
CAGGCGCCGGCTCCGGCGGGGTCCGGCAGGGAGGACACCATCCCCCGCATCCGCTCCAAGGTGTACGGCAAGCCGCGCTCCGGCACCAGCCCGGTCCGCCCGCTCGGCGGCGGCAGGCGCGAGGCGGAGGATCGGGACGGCGCGACGCCCGGCGGCGGCCGCGGGCCGCGGCGGACCGGCAAGATCATCCTGCGGGTCGTCGTGGCGCTGATCGTGCTGCTGCTCGTCGCCGCCGTCGTCCTGTACTTCTGGATCGGCTCCCGGCTCAGGCCGGTCGAGTCGCTGACGGACTACAGCGGGCGGCCCGCCGAGACGCCGGGCGAGGACTGGCTGCTGGTGGGGTCCGACAGCCGGGAGGGCCTGACGGCGGCGCAGCGCAAGAAGTTCTCCACCGGCAAGGCGGTCGGCAAGCGCACCGACACGATGATGCTGCTGCACATCCCGGAGGAAGGCCGGCCGACCCTGGTCAGCCTGCCCCGTGACTCCTACGTCCCGATCGAGGGGCACGGCAGCGGCAAGCTGAACGCGGCGTACGCCTACGGCGGCCCCGAACTGCTGACGAAGACGGTCGAGCGGGTGACCGGCATCCGGATCGACCACTACATGGAGATCGGCTTCGGCGGGTTCGTCGGCATCGTGGACGCGATCGGCGGGGTCAACATCTGCGTGAAGCAGGACATCAAGGACCCGAAGGCCGGGATCAACCTGAAGAAGGGCTGCCAGGACATGGACGGCGGCACCGCGCTCGGCTACGTGCGCACCCGGGCCACCGGCGCCATCCCGGACTACGACCGCACCCAGCGGCAGCGCCAGTTCTTCTCGGCCGTGGTCCAGAAGGCCGCGAGCCCGGGCACGCTGCTCAACCCGTTCAGTTCGATCCCGCTGGCGCTGAGCGCGGCCGACTCCGTATCCGTCGACCCCGGCACCGGCCTGTTCGACCTGCTGTCGGTCGGCCTGGCCATGCGCCAGGGACCGGTCGCCACCGCCGTGCCGGTCGGCTCGCTGCCGACGATCAACGGTCAGGCGGTGGTCAAGTGGGACACCAAGAAGGCGCTGCGCCTGTTCAACGCGCTCGCCGCCGACAAGCCGATCCCGAAGGACGTCATCACCAAGTGACGCGCCCGCGGCGCGTCCGGGGCGGTCGGCTCGGTGGTCAGCTCCCGGCGGTGGCGACCGCCGCGGCCGCCGCGGCCGCGGCCACGGCCGCGTGCACGGACGCGATCGTCTTGCGGACCGCCTCGCCCGTCCACCGGCCCTGAGCGATCTCCCTGACGCGGCCCTTCGGCGCGTCGGGGAACGCCTTGCGGTCGAGCTTGGCCGCGTGCATCACCGCGATCAGGGCCGCCGTCCGCTCATCCGGCTCGGCTCCGGCAAGCACGCTCCCGACGCGCTCCCGTACGCCCCGCTCGGGGCTCGGGTCGAGCTCGGGGTAGCGCGTGGTGGGGAAGATTCCCAGGATCTTGCCTTCCTGCTCGCTCAGCACGCCCCGGGCGGCCAGGCGGGTCAGCAGGCGCTTGCGCAGCTTGCCCGCGCGGAGCTTGCCCACCCACCAGTCGGCCTTGCGCGGGCGGGGCTCCTCCGAGATGCGGGTGAGCGTCGTGTCCAGTTCCTCGTCGCCCATCGGGGTGCGGTCGACGGGCACGACCTTCGTGCCGTCGAGGTTCACCCGTCCCCGTACGGCGAGATCCGCGAGCAGGGCCCCGGCCAGGGCGCAGTCGAGCTCCACCGACCCGATGATGGGCGTGCCGGTGTCCTCCCGGTAGGCCAGCAGCAGCACTTCCTCGGCGATCGTCAGTGTCACGGGGTCGAGCCTAACTCTTCGATTACGGCCACAATGAGCGCTTATGGGAATCTCTGCGGACCTGCATGCCATAGGGCGGCCGATGCTGGACGCCCAGCTCGCGCACCCGACCGTACGCGGCATCGCGGCGGGCGACCTGCCCGAGCCGGTCTTCCGGTCGTGGCTGGAGCAGGACTACCTGTTCCTGCTCGACTACGTCCGGGTGTTCTCGCGGCTGGCCTGGCAGGCCCCGGACGCCCATCTCGGCGACCTGGTCGACCTGGCGCACGCGACGTGGCACGACGAGCTCGACCTGCACCGGTCGCTGGCGGCGGGGTTCGGCGCCGACCTCGAGGGCGCGGTGAAGGGACCGGCCTGCGCGGCGTACACCTCGTTCCTGCTGGAGTCGGCCGCGAACTACGCCGAGGGGCTGGCGGCGCTGTATCCCTGCATGTGGGGCTACTCGACGCTCGGCCGGATCCTGGCCGAGAACCCGCCCGCCGAGCCGCGCTACCGGGCCTGGGTGGACACCTACGCCGACCCCGGGTTCGCCGCGCTCGCCGAGCGCATCGCCGTCATGATCGACGAGGCGGCTCCGGACCCGGCGCGGGCCGAGGAGCTGTTCGTCCGCGGCATGGAGCACGAGCTCGCCTTCTGGGACGTCCCCTGACCGGCGGGGTTAGTGTGAGGGCATGCCGGAGCTGCCCGAGGTGGAGGCGCTCGCGGCGGTGGCCCCCCCGCCCCCCCCCCGCCCAGCCGTGGCCGGCCTCGACGTGCCCGCCTTCCAGGCGCTGAAGACCGTCGACCCGCCCGTCACCGCGCTCGCCGGGCTGCTCGTCACCGATGTGGCACGGCACGGCAAGTTCCTCGACATCGACTGCGACGGCCTGCACCTGGTCACCCATCTGGCCCGGGGCGGCTGGCTGCGCTGGCGTGACGACCTCACCGGGGCGAAGCCGGTGCGGCCGGGCAGGGGCCCGCTCGCGGTCCGGGTGCGGCTGTCGCCCGGCGAGGACGGCCGGGCCCCCGGGTTCGAGCTGACCGAGGCGGGCACGCAGAAGCGGCTGGCCGTGTACGTGGTGCGTGATCCGAAGGACGTCCCCGGCATCGCCGCCCTCGGGCCCGACCCGCTGGGTGAGGACTTCACGCCGGACCTGCTCGAGCGGATCGTGAGCGGGAGCCGTACGCAGATCAAGGGCCTGCTGCGGGACCAGAAGGTGATCGCGGGCATCGGCAACGCCTACTCCGACGAGGTGCTGCACGCCGCGAAGATGTCCCCCTTCAAGATCGCCGGAACGCTGACCGGCGACCAGGTCGCCGAGCTGCACGCCGCGATCGTGAGCACGCTGCGGGACGCGGTCGGGCGGGCCAGGGGGCTGGCCGCCGAGGACCTGAAGTCGGAGAAGAAGTCGGGCCTGCGCGTGCACGGCCGTACGGGTGAGGCGTGCGCGGTGTGCGGCGACACGATCAGGGAGGTGTCGTTCGCCGACTCCTCGCTGCAGTACTGCCCGACCTGCCAGACCGGCGGCAAGCCGCTGGCCGACCGCCGTCTGTCGCGCCTGCTGAAGTGACCGCCCGCGAATCGGCGTGGGTCACAGGTGCCGGCCCGGGCCCGGGCATCGGTGCCCCGCCGCCACAATGGGCACATGACATTGCCGGAAATCGCCCCCGACGCGCTGCCCGAGGACGCGTACCTGCTGGACGTCCGTGAGAACGAGGAGTGGGTGGCCGGGCACGCTCCCGGCGCCGTCCACATCCCGCTCGGCGAGCTGCAGGCGCGGGTGGACGAGCTGCCGCACGACCGGCCGGTGTACGTCATCTGCCGGGTCGGCGGCCGGTCGGCGCACGCCGCGATGTGGCTCAACCACATCGGCCGGGACGCCGTGAACGTGGACGGCGGCATGCGGTCGTGGGCCGCCGCCGGTCGTCCGATGGTGAGCGAGACCGGAGAGCCGCCATACGTCGCATAGGCGTATGAAAACGGTCAAAGAAGTGTCATAATCACGGCGACATCATCAATACCCGCGGGAGCTCGGGCGTGACCGGGCTGAGAGGGCGGATCGAACTCGTGCCGCCGACCGCATGAACCTGTCCGGATAATGCCGGCGTAGGGAGCGTGTGATGACTTCTGCCGTCGTCCATGACGCGCACGCGGAGGTTCCGCTCACCCTCGACGAGGAGGTCCCGAAGACCCTGGGCCTGCTCGACCAGGGGGCGTTCTGGGCCAATCTCGGCGTCAGCCTCCTCGGCTTCTCGGGGGCGCTGGTCCTGCTCGACCCGCTGAACGGCAAGCCGCTGACCTTCAGTGCGGCGGTGCTCGCCGCCGTCGTCGGCAGCCTGCTCGGGACGGCGATGGTCGGCCTGGCCGCGATCCCCGGCGTGCACACCGGCCGGCCCGCGATGGTGCTGCTGCGCGGCCTGTTCGGGGCCCGGCTGTCGTACATCCCGACCGTGCTCAACATCGTGCAGATGCTCGGCTGGGGCGCCTTCGAGCTGTGGGTCATCGCCAACGGCGCGCAGGCGCTGTTCGGCACGGCGGTGCCGTACGCGGTGTGGGTGATCGCGGCGGGTGCGCTGACGACCGCGCTGACCATCCGGCCGCTCGGCGCGCTGCGGCTGCTGCGCCGCTACGTCACGGCCGGCGTGGTGATCGCGATGATCTGGCTGTCGGTCGCGCTGTTCCGCCAGGGGCCGTCCGTGGGAGGCGGTTCCTGGGACGCCTTCGCCCCGGCCGTCGACTACGTCATCGCGCTGTCGGTGTCGTGGGTGCCGATGGCCGCCGACTACGCCAGGCACTCGCGGTCGAGCGGCGCGGCGTTCACCGGCGTGGTGGCGGGATACACCATCGCCCAGGTGGCCTGCCTGGCCCTCGGCATCGCCGCGCTCGCCCTGGTCGGCAACGACACGGCCAAGGTGTGGGACCCGTTCGTCGCCGCCCCGCTCGGGATGCTGTTCTTCGGCATCCTCGTGCTGCGCGAGGCCGACCAGTCGTTCGCGAACGTCTACTCGACGACCGTGTCGATCCAGAACCTCGCGCCGCGCTGGGACCGCCGGGTCATCTCGGCGGTGATCGGCGTGCTCACCACGCTGATCGCGCTGTTCGCCGACGTGAACTCCTACGGCGCGTTCCTGTCCGTCATCGGCGCGGTCTTCGTGCCGATGTTCTCCGTCCTCGTGATCGACTACTTCCTGCTCGGCGGGGCCGCCCGGTGGAACACCGCCGAGGACGCCCCCTCCCGCTGGCTCATGGTCCTGCCCTGGGTCCTCGGGTTCGTGGCGTACTGGATCGTCACGGCCACCCCGACCGTCGGCTGGTGGGACGGGATCTGGACCGACGTCCGCACCGCGTTCGGGTTCGTCCATCAGCCGTGGATGAACGCCGCGCTCGCCGCGTTCCTCGTCTCCGCCCTGGCGACCGTGGTGGTGTCCCTCCCGGCCCGCCGCCCGCGGTGGCGCCGCTAGAGGCGCTCCCGTCTCGGCCGTTTCAGAGGGCGCCTTCCAGGCGGAGCAGGTGCTCCTTGGCCGCCGGGCCGCCGGCGTACCCGCCGAGCGAGCCCGGGCCCTCGACGGCGCGGTGGCACGGCAGGAGCAGGCAGACCGGGTTGCCGGCCAGCGCGTTGGCCACCGCGCGGGGCGCCTGCGGCCGCCCGATCCGCTCGGCGATCTCCTGATAGGTGGTGACCTCGCCGTACGGCACCGCCGGCATGAGCTGGATCACGGTACGGCTGAAGCCGGTGACCAGGCGCAGGTCCACGGGGAGCGAGAAGGTGCGCAGCCGGCCCGTGAAGTACGCGTCCAGTTCCCTGCGCAGGGGATCCAGGCGGCGCGGGTCGGGCCCGATGAACGAGCCCACGGCACGGGAGACCCGGGCGTAGACCTCGTGCTCGTCCTCGTACGTGCAGGCCAGCACGCCGCGGGCGGTCACCGCGAGAACCAGGCGGCCGACCGGCGTGTCGGTGGTGCCGAAGGCGACCTCGGGCGGGGTCTCGCCGACGTAGCCGGGCGAGGTCACGCGGAGCAGGGCCTCGAGGTCCTCGGTGGACATGGGCGCCCCACTTTCTCTTCTCTGCGTGCAGGCAGCGTATCGGAGCGATCGCGAGGTGACGGAAAACCCCAAGATCAAAAGGTGAAAGCAGGCACGATGGGGACGTGGGTGACAGCAGCGTGGACAGCCGGGGCCACGCCCCCGCGGTCATGGGGTCCTTCGAAAGCGCCGCCGGGGAGACCGGGGATTTCGGCGGGGACGCCCGCGGCCTCTTCGGCGACGTCGAGGAGGGCCTCGCGCGGGCCATCCTGGCCGGCTCCCCCGACGCGATCGTCGCGCTCGACCGCGACCTGGCCGTGCTGAGCTGGAACGCGGCGGCCGAGCGGCTGTTCGGCTGGTCCGCCGCCGAGCTGCTCGGCAGGCGGGCCCCGATCGTGCCCGACGAGCTGACGGCCGAGCACAACGCCGTGCTCGAACGCGTACGCGCCGGCGGGCGGGTGTCGCTGACCACCAAGCGCCTCCACCGCGACGGCCGGCTGCTCGACCTGCGGGTGGACACGAGCGCGTTGTGCTCGCCGGCCGGCGCCCTGCTGGGGTACGTGAACGTCTACCACTCCGCCGAGGACGATGACGCCGCGCACGGCAGGATGGTGCGCCGCGCCCGGCTGGTGCGGCGGCTGACCGACGTGGTCGGCGACATCAACGCCGAGCTCGACCTGCCCGTCGTGCTCGACCGCATCGCGGCGAGCCTGACCGAGCTGACCGGAGCCGACGCCGGCGGTTTCGTGTCCATCGAGGGGGACCGGCTGCGCCTGGTCGGGGTCCACCAGCTTCCCGAGACGCTGCGGGGGGCCACCGCGAGCCTGCACACCAGCCTGGTCGCCAAGCTGCTGCGCACCGGCAAGACCGTGCTGCTGGAGACCGGCCCGGAGGGCTTTCAGGACCTCATCTGGGCGCGCCTGCCCGGCCTGCACACGATCGCCGTGGGCCTGGCCGCCGTGGGCGGGCGTCCGTACGGTGCGCTCTACGCGCTGTTCGCCCGGCGCAAGGCCAGCCATCTGGAGCTCGAACTGCTCGAACTGCTCGCCGGGCACGCCGGCATCGCGGTCGCCAACGCGATGGCGTACCAGGAGGCGGTGCGGCAGCGCGCGCACGAGCGGGCCGTCTTCGACGCCAGCGCCGACGGCATCGCGGTGCTGGACGGCGCGGGCGCGGTCGTGCGGTGGAACCCGGCGGCGGCCGAGCTGACCGGCCTTCCGGCGGACCGGGTGATCGGTGGTCCGCCGCCGTTCCCGCTGCCGGAGCCGGGGGAGAAACTCACCTTCCAGCTTCCGTCCGGCCGGTGGCTCGACGTGCTGTGCGCGGAGATCCGGGAGACGGGGGAGACCGTCGTCGACTTCCGCGACGTGACCCGGGCCAAGGAGCTGGAGGAGGCCAAGGACCTGTTCCTCGCCACCACCAGCCACGAGCTGCGTACGCCGATCACGATCGTGCACGGCTTCGCCAGCACGCTCGACTCCCGCTGGGATCACCTGTCCGACGAGGAGCGCCGGGCGGCGGTCCACACGATCGCCGAGCGCGCCCGCTCGCTGGGGCAGCTCATGGATCACCTCCTGCTCGGCGCCCGGGCGGGCGCCGAGGAGCTGAAGGTCAAGGTGGAGCCCTTCGACCTGGCCGCCCGGGTGCACGCGGCGACGCTCGGGCTGCCGGTCCTGTCCGACCGGCACCGGCTGGAGGTGGACATCCCACCCGATCTCCCCCTTGTGTACGGCGACGCGCTGGCCACCGACATCCTCCTGGCCCAGCTGTTGGAGAACGCGTTCAAGTACTCCCCCGACGGCGGCCTGATCCGGGTCGAGGCATGGCCGGAGGACGACCGGGTCGTGCTGGTGGTGGACGACGAGGGCGTGGGCATCGCGCCCGCCGACCGGGAGCGGATATTCGAGAGGTTCGTCCAGGCCGACAGCGGCAACCGGCGCCGGTTCGGCGGGGTCGGCCTCGGGCTCTACATCGTGCGCAACCTCGCCCGGGCCCAGGGCGGGGATGTCGCCGCACTGCCCCGCCCCGGTGGCGGGACGCGGATGCGGCTGGTGTTGAATGCAGCAGGATCCTCATCCTGACAAGACGGCGCGGAGAGCGTGGCGTCACCACTTAAACACTGAACTGTTGTCCAATGTGCACAAGCTGTGATCCGGGGCACGGTTTCCCGGCCGAGCAAGCGGGGCATTTCGGTCGTACTGGCTTGTGCAGCAGAAACGGGGGTATAGGGGAGGTGAGTGCGTCGAGCGTCGTGATGCTGCCGTACGCACCGTCGAGCGTCGCCGTCGCACGTCAGCGTCTCAGCGCCGAGCTTTCCAACGCGGGGCTGCTCGCCTCCGCCGTGGACGACGCCGTGCTGATCATGAGCGAGCTGCTCAGTAACGCGTTGCGCCACGCCCACCCCCTTCCGTCGGGCCAGCTCAAAGTCGCCTGGTTCTGCTCCCAGGACCAGGTCGAGGTGGCGGTGAGCGACGGCGGCGCGTCCACGGAGCCCCGGGCGGGTCACCCGGCGCTGTCGTCCCTCGGCGGCCGCGGTCTCGGCATCGTGGAGTACCTGGCCGAGCGCTGGGGGGTCAGGCACGAGGGGGACGCGACCACCGTCTGGGCCATCGTCCCCGCGTCATGGCCCGCCCGGAACGGGAGCCCCGAGCTGTCCGAAACCGCGGTGCTGCGCGAGGTCGGCTGAGCCGGGGGTCCGGCGGTCCGGAGCGCGTCCGGCTCAGCGGGACAGCTTGCCGACGACCGTGACCGCGGCCACGACGACGAGGGCGACGACCCCGAGGATGAGCAGGAACTTCAGGGTCGCGAACAGCGCGGGGATCACGAATCCGAACACCAGCCACAGGGCCGCGAGGATTCCCAGAACGGTCAGCACGATACGGGCCATGCCCTCACCGTACGTGGCGGGACGGGCGGCCGCGAGCGTGATCGGGAATCGGTTCCCCAATCGCGATCCATGACGTTTCACGTGAATCATGGTTCTTACGGGACGATGACGCGGGCTTGGCGTGGCCCACGGCGCACGTACCGTGGAAGTCGTGCCCTCTCCCGGAATACCGCACAAGCCCGCCCGCGTCCTGGTCGTGGACGACGACCCCACCGTCGCCGAGGTGGTGGCCCGCTACCTGGAGCGGGACGGGCACGAGGTCGAGTGCGTGGGCGACGGGGCCGAGGCGCTGCGCCGGGCCCTGGCCGACCCGCCGGACCTGATGGTGCTCGACTTGATGCTGCCCAAGCTCGACGGCCTGCAGGTCTGCCGGAAGCTGCGAGAGCGCCGGCCGGTCCCGGTGATCATGCTGACCGCCCTCGGCGAGGAGATGGACCGGGTGGTCGGCCTGGAGACGGGCGCGGACGACTACGTGGTCAAGCCGTTCAGCCCGCGCGAGCTGGCCCTGCGCGTGCAGTCCGTGCTGCGGCGGGCCCGGGGCGCGCTGGTGCCGACGGGCACCGGAGTGCTGCGCGACGGCGACCTCGTCGTGGACGTCGGCGCCCACGAGGTGCGCCTCGGCGGCAAGGAGATTCCGCTGACCGTCCGCGAGTTCGACCTGCTCGTCTACCTGCTGCGCAACCCCCGCCAGGCGTTCAGCCGTACGGCCCTGCTCAACCAGGTGTGGGGCTGGTCGTTCGGCGACTCCTCCACCGTGACCGTCCACGTGCGCAGGCTGCGCGAGAAGATCGAGGACGATCCCACCGAGCCGCGCCGGATCGTCACGGTCTGGGGCGTCGGCTATCGATACGAGCCGGTGTCATGATCATTCAGATCGTCGCGGTCGCCGCCGGGCTCGGCCTCGTCATCGCGGCCCTCGGCCTGGCGCTGCTGCGGGTGCTGCGCCGCCGGTCGATCGGCGTGATGCTCGCGGTCGTCGCCGCCGTGACGGTCTCCGCGACCCTGGCGGGGGTGGTCGCGATCACCCTCGCCATGATCATCGATGGGCGGCCGAAGAACATCGTGCTGACCGTCGTCGGCATCGGGGGCCTGGTGGGACTCGGCGTCGCGCTGGTCAACGCCCGGACGGTGGTGCGCGCGAGCAGGAGCCTCGTCCAGGTGCTGGAGAACATGCCGCCGTCCGGCCGGTTCACTCCGCCGCCCGCGCCGCTCCCGGCCGAGCTGCAGACCATCGCCACCGCACTGGAGCAGGCGTACGAACGACTGCGGATGGGGCGCGAACGCGAACGCGCGCTGGAGAGCGCGCGGCGCGAACTGGTCGCGTGGGTCAGCCACGACCTGCGCACTCCCCTCGCCGGCATGCGCGCGATGGCGGAGGCGCTGGAGGACGGGGTGGCCGACGACCCCGACACCGTCAAGCGCTACCACGCGCAGATCAGGGTGGAGGTCGACCGGCTCGCCGGGATGGTGGAGGACCTGTTCGAGCTGTCGCGGATCCACGCGGGCACCCTGCAACCCGCGTTCACCCGCACGGGGCTCGGCGACCTGGTCGCGGACACCCTCGCCGCCGTCGAGCCGCTGGCCCGGGCCAAGGGCGTGCGCCTGACCGGTGAGGCGGACCCACGGGTCCCGGTGTACGCGGACGCCGGCCAGCTCGGCCGTGCCGTACGGAACCTGGTGGTGAACGCCATCCGCCACACGCCCGCCGGCGGGAGCGTCGTCGTGCGGGCGGTGGCCGGCGAGACGACCGCCCGCCTGTCGGTGCTCGACGGCTGCGGCGGCATCCCGGAGGAGGACCTCCCCCGGGTCTTCGACGTCGCGTTCCGCGGCGAGGCCGCGCGGACGCCGGGCCCCGACGGCGGCGCGGGGCTCGGCCTCGCGATCGCGCGCGGCATCGTGGAGGCCCACGACGGCGAGATCAGCGTGATCAACTACGGCCCCGGCTGCCGCTTCGAGATCACACTGCCGCTGGCGTGAGGCCCGCGCCGCCCGGCGCACCGCCGGTGACCGCGGTCACGGGTCACATTGGTGTTCGAGCTGGCCGCGCCAGGACGGGACGTCGGGGGCGGCCTCCCGCTGACGCGGGGTGAACGCCTCCGTCATCACCCGGAACGTCGGGCACGGCCAGCGCCACATGCAGCTACGGCACCGCAGGATCGGGTTGGCCGGGTCGCTCGATATGCCGCCCGCGTCCCTGGGCTGGTGCAGATCGAGCAGCCGGATGCCGAGCTCGGAGAAGCTCAGCAGCTCCTCGCGCGCCTCGGCGAGGAAGTCGAGGTCCTCGGCCGCCAGCCGCGCGCTGACCGGGACGTACCCTTCGCGGTTGACCAGGCCGCGCAGCGGCTCGACCGCGTCGCGCCACGACGGGGCCTTCTCGGTGCGGACCTGGATGCTCTCCAAGTGCTCGCGCAGCGCGCGGCGCTGGGGGTCCTCGGGAATCTCTCTGTTCATCGGTTGTCGGGCCCTCATGCTCGGCGCCCGTCCTCCTTTGCGAAGTGACGACCAAGACGCGGAGGTTCCGGGCCCTCCTTCCGGCGACGCCGGTGTCGCATAGCGTCAAGCTTCGCGCACTCCGCGTTTACATGGGGCCGGAATCGGGGACAAAGGGCGGACGACTCTTCGATGAAACCGATGAAGCGTGACCCGAGCCCGGGACGCCGCTAGTGTGCGCCTCGTGGAGCTCAAAGTCGCGACGCAATCCCACGCCGGTCAGGCCGTCATGGCCGTCTTCGGCGAAATCGACCTATATACCGCGCCCCGGCTGCAGGCGGAGTTCACCCGCCTGCTGGAGACCGGGCCGGATCGGGTGGTCATCGACATGTCCGGAGTGGAGTTCTGCGACTCCACGGGCATGAACGTGCTGCTGTCGGCGCTCAAGCGGCTGCGCGAGCGCGGCGGCACGCTGGAGGTCGCGGCGCCGAGACCGGCGGTACGCAAGATCCTCCAGGTCACCGGGCTGGACTCGGTGTTCACCGTGCACGATACGGTGCCCGCCGACCTGCTCACGGCAGAGCACCAGGGCTGAGCGCATGGGGGACATGGCAGTGCCCGAGACGGACACCGCGGTGGTGATCCCGGCGAAGGACGAAGCCGAGCGGATCGGCGCCACGGTGACCGCCGCCCTGAAGCTGCCCGGCGTGGATCTCGTGGTCGTGGTCGACGACGGCTCGTCCGACGAGACCGGCCGGGTGGCCAGGGCGGCGGGCGCCCGGGTCGTACGGCACAGCCGCAACCGGGGCAAGGCGGCGGCGATGGAGAGCGGGGCCGAGGCGGTGCGCCTTTTGGACGAGGACCGGCCCCGGCACCTGCTGTTCCTCGACGCCGACCTGGGCGAGACGGCCGCGGCGGCCCTCCCGCTGATCACGCCGGTACGCGCGGGCGAGGCCGACCTGGCCATCGCGACGTTCGCGACCAGGGTCAAGCTCGGCGGGCACGGCATCGTCGTACGGCTGGCCAGGGACGGCATCAAGCGGCTCACCGGCTGGGAGGCGACGCAGCCGCTCAACGGGCAGCGGTGCCTGACCCGGGCGGCGTTCGAGGCGGCCCGGCCGCTGGCGTACGGCTTCGGCGTCGAGACCGGCATGACCATCGACCTGCTCAGGAAGGGCTTCCGGGTGGTCGAGGTCGAGGTCGAGATGGCGCACCGGGCGACCGGCACCGACTGGCGCTCCCAGCTGCACCGGGCCAAGCAGCTCCGCGACGTCGGCCTGGCCCTCGCCGCCCGCGAGCCCGTCGTGCGCCGGGCGCGCGCCGCCCTGCGCCCGCCGCGTCCCTGATCCGGGGGCACCCGAGCACGCTTCGCGGCGATGAGCTCCCGTCCTGTGTGGTGGAATGCTCGGGTGGATGCTCGGGGGCGCGCACGGATCGCCGCCCGGCTGGCCCCGGCCGCCGGCGGCCTGTCGATGCTCCTCACGATCGCGATCGGCGCCCTCGGGCCGTCCGCGATGGTGCCCGGGCTGCCCGGGCCGTCGTGGCAGCCCCCCTACTCGCTCGATCTCGCGCCCGGTGGGCATCTCGTCATCGCGCTGGCCGCCGCGGCGCTCGTCCTCGGCGCGGCCGGCCTGGCCGCGGGCCTGGCGTACCCCGGCGGCCTGCCCCGGGCGCGCACGCTGGTCGTCGCCGGGTGCGCCGCCGCCGTGGTCCTCGCGTTCCTGCCGCCCTCCGGGTCGGCCGACCACCTCAACTACGCGGCGTACGGCCGGATCGCGGCCCTCGGATACGACCCGTACGCGACCGTGCCGGCCGACCTGCCCGCAGATCCGGTCGCCGGGCGGGTGGAGGAGTGGCGGAACACGCCCAGCGTGTACGGCCCGGTCGCGACGGCCGTCCAGTGGCTGGCCGGCCAGGCCGGGGGCGAGTCGGTCCGCCTGACGGTCTTCGTGATGGCCCTGGTCAACGCCGCCGCCTTCATCGCCACCGGCCTGCTGCTCCACCACGCCGCCGCCGGGGACCCCGTACGGCAGCGCCGCGCGGCCCTGCTGTGGACGGCCAACCCGCTGATCGTCTACGAGCTGGTGGCCGGGATGCACCTCGACACGGTGGCGATCGCGTTCGTCGTGACCGGGCTGGTGACCCGCCGGGGCGTGCCGCTCGGCCTGGGCGTCGCGGTCAAGGCCACCGTCGGCGTGGTGGCGCTGGGCACGGCGTGGGAGCTGCGCCGCAACCCCGGGCGGCTGGCCCTGGTCGCCGTCCTGGCGGCGCTGACCGTGCTCGTGGCCTACCTGCCGGCCGGGCCGCACTCGCTCGACCAGTTGCTCAACGCCAGCAAGTCCGTCTCGCTCGCCACGCCGTGGAAGCTCGTCCAGCGGGCGCTGCAGGGGGTGTTCGGGCCCGGGGCGTACCGGGTGTGGATCCAGGCGGGGTCGCTGCTCCTGCTGGCCGCGCTCGCCGTGCTGCTGCTGCGCGGGCGTCCGGCGGCGGGCCGCGAGGGGCCGGTGGTCGCGCTCGCGTTCGCGGTGGCCTGGCTGCTTGCCACGCCGTACGCGCTGCCGTGGTACGACGGGCTGGGGTTCGCGCTGCTGGCCCTGGTCTCCTGGCCGGGCCTCGCGGCGTTCCTGGTGGCCCGGCTCGCCGTGCTCTCCCTGGCCTACCTGCCCGCACGTCAGGCGGATCAGCCGGGCGACCTGTGGTGGCTCGTCGACGTGGTCAGGGGCTGGGTGGCGCCGTCGCTTCTGCTGACGCTGACGATCGCGCTGCTGTGGTGGGCGGCGCGATCTGCAACGCGCGTACGGACGCCGCCAGCGCCAGCGGCACCGCGACCGTCAGGGCCATCGCCGGGATCGCGATCCCCGAGTCGTTGATCAGGAACCCGGCGAACGCCGCGGTCAGCACGCCGAACAACCCGGCACGTAGCTCCGGCGCCCGCTCGTAGGCCAGGCTCAGCGCGGGCGCGCCCCACCGGGACGGCCGGGCCAGCACGAGGAACAAAAAGGCCAGCGCCACCAGCGACAGCAGCGTCAGCGGCAGGTTGCCCAGCGTGTGGAGCATCGCCCCGAGCTTGCGCCCGACGACCGAGCCGCCCTCACCGCTGATGATCTGCTGGACGAACGCCCCGAGATGGGTGCGCCGGTCGGCCGGGCGCAGCCAGTCGGCCACCGCGATCAGCGCGATCAGCACGGCCCCCGCCACGGCGATCAGCCCGAGCCGGACGACCGACACCCGCCGGCCCGTGATCATCAGCACGCACACCGCCAGGCCCAGGACGAACGACGGCACCCCGCCGAAGTCCGCGCCCCACGCCGGCCAGCCGTCCCCGGCGATCGCGAGCAGGCCGTACGCCACGCAGACCGCCACGGCGAGCCTTGGCCTGCGGCGCAGCGCGTGGGCGACGGCCGCCAGCAGCAGGATCGTGCCCGTCGAGTAGACGGCGTAGGCCATGTTGCCGAAGCCGTAGAACCGGCCGCCGGTCACGGGCTCATACCCGGCCACCGCGTTCACCTGCAGGTGCGAGCCCGTCACCACGTCGGTGAGCAGCGCGAGCGAACTGATCCCGGCGACCACGGCGAGCGGCCCGGACACGTGGCGGCGCCACGGCCCGGCGTACGCCAGGGCGGCGATGAGGACGGCGAAGGCCAGGATCGTGCCGAGCAGGGCGGGCATCGGCCGGGCGAAGCCCCACCACGGCACGAGCTGCGCCAGGAAGACCGACACCGGGAGCGCGCCGCTGACCGTGGCGACGACCCGGGTGGTCGTCAGCACCCGCCGGTGTCGCCTGATCACGAGCGCGGTCAGGCCGTAGAAGAGCAGTTGCACGGCGACCAGGGCGATGAAGAACGGCTCCCTGACCTCCCTGAGCACCTGGCTGGCCAGGTCGGCGCCGGCCAGATCGCGCACCGCCCGCGCCGGGCCGCCGTGCTCCCACGGCCTGCCGACCGCGCCCTCCGGCGTGGGGATCCCGAGCAGGTGCGTGACCGTCGCCGTGACGTCCGTGATCGTGACCAGCGCCCGCTGCCGGGTCGAGGCGGCGGTCAGCACCCCGTGTTCGTACGGCCCGCCCGCGGCGATCGCGACGTGCAGGTGGGCGGTGGTCCCCGAGTCGGACAGCCCCGCCAGGAGCACGACCGACCCGGCGGGCACCTTGGCGAGCAGCTCGGCGATGGTGCGGTCGGCCGCGCTCACCGCCTCCCGCCGTGCCCGGCCGTCCTCGTCGCCTGCTCCGGCGATTTGCCCCGCCTCGGCGACGACGAGGGCGTACGGCGTGAGGTCGGCGAGTGCGGCGGGCGTCGCCGCGTACGTCGCGACCGTGCCGGAGGAGCCGGCGGCGGCCAGGGCGGCCCCCGGGCCGATGGCCGCGACCCTTCCTCCGGCGCCGGTCACGGCGTCGGCGAGCAGCCCGAGCCGGGCCTTGAAGGGACCGGCCTGCTGCACGGCGACCAGCCGGGACCAGTCCGGGATCGTCGCGCCGCCGCCGGCGTCGGCCACGGGTCCGGGGAGGGGCGCGCATCCGGGGCCGGGCGCCCCCGCCCGCTGGCCGGCGGAGATGGTCAGCCATCCGGCGGCCGGGCAGGTCACCGAAAGCCCCGGGGGAGGGATCGCCCGCGTGGACAGCGACGCGCCGGAGCCGCGGGCGGCGAGCCCCCACAGCGTGGGGGTGCGCCGGGGATCGAGGTCGTCCCAGCGGAGGCCGGGCACCCCGATCACCACGACCCGGCCGGTCACCGTTGCGCCGGTTCCGGCGGCGGACGCGGGGGAGGCGGACGGGAAGAGCGCCGCCACGACGAGCACCAGGATCGACGCGAGGACGCGCGCCGGGCCCGGGACCGGCGCTGATCCAGGTGGCACTGTTCCGCGCTCCCTCATGATCGACAACGGTGTGGCAGGTCCTCCACGGTAGCCTGCCTAATCATGACGACTGGCCGGATCGCCGGGGCCCGCCGGCCCGCCTGGGCGTGGGTGCTCTCCCTGGTGGCGGTGGCCGCCGCGGCGTCGCCGCTGATCGCCTACTGGCTGACCAATCCCGAGGACCAGCGTCTGGTGGACCTGGACGTCTACCGTATGGGCGGCTGGGCGCTGCTGCGGGGTCTGCCCGTCTACGACATGATCACGCCGGCTCCCCAGTTGCTGCCGTTCACCTACCCGCCGGTGGCCGCGATGCTGGCGACGCCGCTCGCCCTGATGTCGTGGCCGGTCGCGCAGTGGGTGTGGACGGCCGCCATCGTCGCCGTCCTCGCCGTGACGGTCCGGCACGCGTTCCGGGCTTTCCTGGACGGCGCCTTCCCGGATGGCGTCTTCCCCGGCGGCGTGCGCGGCGGCTTGGCCGCGCCGCTGCTGTTCGCCGTGCTGTGCGTCGCCTGCACCTATCTCATGCCGATCAGGGACCAGTTCAGGTTCGGCCAGGTCGACCTGTTCCTGCTGGCGTTGTGCCTGCTCGACTGCGTGGCGCGCAGGCCGTGGTGGCCCCGCGGCATGCTGATCGGCCTCGCGACGGCGGTGAAGCTCACCCCCGGCGTGTTCCTCGTCTACCTGGCGATCACCGGGGTGCCGGGCGCGGGGCGCGGGGACGCCGGGCAGCGCAGGGCCTTCCTCATGGCGGTGTTCACGGCGGCCCTGCTCACGCTGCTGCCGTTCCTGGTGATCTTCGACGACGCCCGCGACTACTGGTTCGGCGCGCTGCTCGACTCCGAGCGGCTGGGCGCGAACGCCGCCACGACCAACCAATCGCTTCGCGGCATGCTGCTCAGGCTCTACCTGCCCGGCCGGCTGACCACCGTGCTCTGGCTCGCCGCCGTCGCCGTGATCGGCTGGTACGGCTTCCGCCGCGCCCGCCGGGCCTACCGGGACGGCGACGTGATGACCGCGGTGGCCCTCACCGGGCTGATGGCGGTGCTGCTGTCGCCGGTGGCCTGGATCCACCACATCGCCTGGGTCGTCGTCGTGCTCGCGGCCCTCGCGGGATCCGGACGCGACCGGGTCCGGCTGCTGGTCGCGGCGGGCGTGTGGCTGTACTACGTGCTGCCCATCCCGTGGTGGGGCGTGGCGCTCAAGGCGCTGGAGATCCCCGTGCTCAGCCCGGTGGCAGGGAAGATCGTGCAGGACGCGTTCGGACTCGGCGCGATCGGCCTGGTCTGGCTGCTCGGGTCCTGGCTGCCGCGGCGGCGGGCCGCTGCCGGCGTTCCCGCTGCGGCGAGTTGACCAAATCATTACGCTCGGTGCCGTGCTGGTTACCGTTGTGGCATGGGCCGGGGTCCTGACGGGCGTGGCCGGCGTGGCCATCGGGCTGATCGCGTTGCGCGCCGCCCGCCGTTCCCTGCGGGAATGCCTGGACCTCCTCGCCCGCCGGGCCGCCGAGGAGGGCCCGGTGGACGGCAGGGCCGTCCGCGACGTGGCGCTGTACCGATACGACGCGCTCGACGAGATGACCGGCAGGCTGTCGTTCTCGCTCGCGCTCATCAACGGCTTCGGCGACGGGGTCGTGCTGACGTCGATCAACGGACGCCCCGAGACCCGCACGTACGCGCGTGCCGTACGCGGGGGGAAGGGGCTGCAGCCGCTGTCGCCGGAGGAGGAGCACGCCGTGTGGGCCGCCAGGCTCGGCATCGGGCCGGAGGCCGAGCCGCATCGCGTCCCCCGCTGAGGCGGGACGGCGCCGTCCACAGGAGGCCGTCCGGGGCCGTCCACAGGGGTAAGGCGGAAGGCAGGGGTTATCCACAGGGGGTGTTTCCGTATGTCCGCCACGGTTACCTGTGGATACCCTTGAGGACATGTCGAAGCTCGCGTACCTGGGGCCTCAGGGAACCTTCTGTGAGGCGGCCCTGCGACTCCTGGAGCCGGATGCCGAGCGGCTGCCCTGCGCCAATGTGGGAGCCGCGCTCGACGCCGCCCGCGACGGCACGGCGGACGGCGCGGTGGTCCCGCTGGAGAACTCGGTCGAGGGGGCGATCACGCAGACCCTCGACGAGCTGGCCGGGGGCGAACCGCTTCACATCACCGGTGAGTGGCTGCTTCCGGTCGAGTTCGCCCTGCTCGTCCGGCCCGGCACCGAGCTGGCCCAGATCAAGCGGATCATCACCCACCCGGCGGCGCACACGCAGTGCCGGGGGTTCATCGAGCGCGAGATCCCCGGCGCCGTGGTGATCGCGGCGTCGTCGACGGCCGCCGCCGCGCAGGAGATCGCCTCTCCCGAGTCCCCGTACGACGCGGCGATCAGTCCGGCCATCGCCGGGGAGTACTACGGGCTCGACGCGATCGCCACGAACATCGGCGACCGTCCCGACACCGTGACCCGGTTCATCAAGGTGAACCGCCCCGGTCGTCTGCCCGCGCCCACCGGCGCCGACCGCACCTCGCTCGTGGCCTTCCTGCGCGACGACCACCCGGGCGCGCTGCTGGAGATGCTGAGCGAGTTCGCGGTGCGCGGGGTCAACCTGACCCGCATCGAGTCGCGGCCCACGGGGGACGGCATCGGCCGCTACTTCTTCCACTTCGACTTGGAAGGCCACATCGCCGACGCCCGGGTCGGCGAGGCCGTCGCCGGCCTCCACCGGCTCTGCGACGACCTGCGTTTCCTCGGCAGCTATCCGCGTGCCGACCGGGTCCAGACGCAGATCAAGCGGGGCACGACGGACGCCGACTTCGCCGAGGCCGCGGAGTGGCTGGCGAAGATCCGCGCCGGTCGCGCTTGACGGGCGGGAGCGGCACCGGCTCCGGTAGCCTTTGAGCCGTGATTGACCTGCGAACCCTTCGTGAGGACCCTGACCGGCTCCGGGCGTCGCAGCGCGTCCGCGGCGAGGACGACTCGGTCGTGGAGACTCTGCTGTCGCTGGACGAGCGCCGACGTGCCGCGCTCAACAACTTCGAGTCGCTGCGCGCCGAGCAGAAGAGCATCGGCAAGTCGGTGTCCCGCGCGTCCGGGGACGAGCGTCAGGCGCTGCTCGACCGTGCGAAGGAACTGGCCGCGCAGGTGAAGGCGGCCGAGGCCGAGGCGGCCGCGCTGGCGAGCGAGCTCGACGAGCTGCTCATGACCGTGCCGAACATCGTCGAGGAGGGCGCGCCCCCCGGCGGCGAGGACGACTACGTGGTGCTGGAGGAGGTCGGCGAGAAGCCGGTCTTCGACTTCGAGCCCCGCGACCACGTCGAGCTCGGCGAGCTGCTCGGCGCGATCGACACCGAGCGCGGGGCCAAGGTGTCCGGCGCGCGGTTCTTCTTCCTCAAGGGCGTCGGCGCGCGGCTCCAGCTCGGGCTGCTGAACTTGGCGATGCAGCAGGCCATCGAGGCCGGCTTCACGCCCATGATTCCGCCCGTGCTGGTCAAGCCCGAGGCGATGGCCGGCACCGGCTTCCTCGGCGCCCACGCGAGCGAGGTCTACCGGCTGGAGGCCGACGACCTCTACCTGGTCGGCACCAGCGAGGTGCCGCTGGCGGCCTACCACTCCGACGAGATCCTCGACGGCGCGTCGCTGCCGCTGCGGTACGCCGGGTGGTCGTCCTGCTTCCGCCGCGAGGCCGGGTCGTACGGCAAGGACACCCGGGGCATCATCCGCGTCCACCAGTTCGACAAGGTGGAGATGTTCTCCTACTGCCGTCCGGAGGACGCCCACGAGGAGCACCTGCGGCTCCTCGCGTGGGAGAAGGAGATGCTGGAGAAGGTCGAGATCCCCTACCGGGTGATCGACGTGGCGGGCGGCGACCTCGGCTCGTCGGCGGCGCGCAAGTACGACTGCGAGGGCTGGGTGCCCACGCAGGGCCGTTACCGCGAGCTCACCTCGACCTCCAACTGCACCGACTTCCAGGCCCGCCGGCTGAAGGTGCGCTACCGCGACGAGGACGGCAAGCCGCAGCACGTCGCCACCCTCAACGGCACGCTCGCGACCACCCGCTGGATCGTGGCGATCCTGGAGAACCACCAGCAGGCCGACGGCTCGGTGGTCGTCCCCAAGGCCCTGCGGCCGTACGTGGGGCTCGACGTCCTGGAGCCGGTGTCCCGCTAGCGTCTCGTTCCGGTTCATCGAATGATCCGGGCGCGTAGTCAGATGTGAGGTAAATCTCTCGGTCCGGACAAGCAAAAGGCCTCCGTACGTGAAACTTTCACGCGCGGAGGCCGCACGGACGCCGGCCTCACCCGCTTACGGCGGGGGCGTGCCTACGGGCCGGGCGCTCATCCCGGGCATGCGAAAGGCGGGGCTCGCCACGGCGAACCCCGCCTTTGTCACGTCAGGTCAGATGCCCCGGACGTTCGACGCCTGCGGGCCCTTCGGACCGGCGATGACCTCGAACTCGACCCGCTGTCCGTCCTCCAGGTTGCGGTAACCCGTGCCGGAGATGGCGGAGAAGTGCACGAACACGTCGGGCTCGCCGCCGTCCGGAGCGATGAAGCCGAAGCCCTTCTCAGCGTTGAACCACTTGACGGTCCCCTGAGCCATTACTGCTCTCCCTCAGGAAGTAAATCTTGGGGACCACACCTCGTGGACCCCGGGTGTGTCGCACAGCTCCCCGGGTGGCTCATACAGTCAAGCTGGTTTTCGCTACGGGAACAGCTAATACAACGCCTTCACATCTAACACTATGTAGCCCGTTGGTGTTCCACGTCCGGAGGAGTTTTTCTCACACCGGGTGAGGCCGAGGGAGTGTCACGGCACATCCCGGTGCACACTGGAACCTGTCATGACGTGCCCCCGCCTGGTCGCCACCGATCTCGATGGCACCGCTCTTCGTACCGACGGAACGATCTCTCCGCGTACCGCCGCCGCGTTCGCCCGGGTGGAGGAGGCCGGCGGCGCGCTCGTCTTCGTCACCGGGCGGCCGCCCAGGTGGATGCATCCCGTGGCGGGCGTGCTGCGCCACCGCGGGCTGGCGATCTGCGCGAACGGCGCGCTCGTGTACGACCTCCACACGGAGGAGATCGTCGAGTCGCGCCTGATGGACTCCGACGTCCTCGAAGAGTGCGTCTCCCGCCTGCGCAGGCATGTGCCCGGGCTCACGTTCTCGGTCGAGTACGAGGAGGGCTTCGCGTACGAGCCCAACTATCCGGTGGGCGGCTGGGACGCCCATTGGCTGGCCTTCGGCCGGGAAGTGGCGATCTCGGCGCTGACCTCCAGGCCGGGCGCCAAGCTGCTCGCGCAGCACCCCTCGATGGACCCCGACGAGCTGCACCGGGGCGTGCTGGAGATCGTCGGCGACATCGTCACCCCTACCCACTCCAGCGGGCGGGCGCTGATCGAGATGAGCGCGCGCGGGGTGACGAAGGCGACCGCGCTGGCCGCACTGGCCGAGGAGCTGGGGATCAAGCCCGCGGAGGTGATCGCCTTCGGCGACATGCCGAACGATCTGCCGATGCTGACCTGGGCCGGCACGTCGTACGCGGTGGCGAACGCCCACCCCGACGTGCTGGCCGCCGTCGATCACGTGACGGCGGCCAACAACGACGACGGTGTCGCGCTCGTGCTTGAGGACCTGTTCTGAGTTACAGGTAGGGCCCGCCGGCGCGGTGGGACTGGTCGTCCTGCGAAGCCTGGTGCACGCCGCCGGGGAGTGCGCGGCGCATCTGCTCGAGCTGCGCCCGCGCCGCCATCTGCTGGGCGAACAGCGTGGTCTGGATGCCGTGGAACAGGCCCTCCAGCCAGCCGACGAGCTGGGCGTGGGCGACTCTCAGCTCCGCGTCGCTCGGCGGGGCGTCACCCTCGTCGCTGAACGGCAGGGACAGCCGTTCCAGCTCCTCCACCAGCTCGGGGGCCAGGCCCTCCTCCAGCTCCTTGATGGAGCTTTGGTGAATCTCCTTGAGCCGCTTGCGGCTGGCCTCGTCGAGGGGGGCCGCCCGCACCTCCTCCAGCAGCTGGCGGATCATGCTGCCGATCCGCATCACCTTGGCGGGCTGCTCGACCAGGTCGGCGACGGACCGCTCCTCCTGCTCGCCCTTACCGTTGCCGCCGGAGACCGAAAGGCCCTGCGGCCCAACGACCACGATCTGCGGCGTGCTCTCGTCTGCGTTCATCGATCGTTTACAACTCCTGATTCGCCGGGGCACACCGTGCTGACCCCATCAACCTAACTCACCTGACCAGCAGGAGCTTTCCGATGTGCGCACCCTCTTCGAGCATCCGGTGGGCACGGGCGGCCTGATCGAGGGGGATCCGCTCGTGCACCACGGGCCGTACGGCACCGGCCGCGACGAGCGGCCAGACGTTGTCCACCACACCCCGGCAGATCACGCCCTTGTCGTCGACCGGGCGGTTGCGCAGCCCGGTGGCGTGGATCGCCGCCCGCTTCGCGAGCAGCATGCCGAGGTCGAGCTCGCCCTTCGTGCCGCCCTGCAGGCCGATGACGACCAGGCGGCCGCCGGTGGCGAGGGCGCGCAGATTCCCGGGCAGATACTTCGCGCCGATGATGTCGAGGATCACATCGGCCTGGCCCTCGAACCGTTCGGCGAAGTCCTCCTCGCGGTAGTTCACGCCCTCGTCCGCGCCCAGTTCGCGGCAGCGCGCGAGCTTGTCCGCCGATCCGGCCGTCACGAGCACGCGGGAGCCGTACGCCTTGGCGAGCTGGATGGCGAGGGTGCCGATGCCGCTCGCGCCGCCGTGGACGAGCAGGGTCTCGCCCTTGCGCAGGCGGGCGGTCATGAAGACGTTCGACCACACCGTGCAGGCGACTTCGGGAAGACCGGCGGCCTCGTCCAGTGCGACGCCGTCGGGCACCGGCATCACCTGCTGCCAGGGGACCGCCACCCGTTCGGCGTACCCGCCGCCCGCGAGAAGGGCGCAGACCCGGTCGCCGGGCGCGAGATTCGGGACGTTCTCCCCGACTTCGATGATCGTTCCGGAGCATTCGAGCCCGGGGATCTCGGAGGCGCCGGGCGGTGGCGGATACAAACCGCGGCGCTGGAGCAGATCCGCGCGATTGACGGCGGAAGCTGCGATCTCGATGACCACCTCACCTGCACCGGGGCGTGGGTCCGGCACTTCCCGCCAGGACAAAACCTCGGGTCCGCCGGGTTCGGAAATCACGATCGCACGCATGTGACCTAAAGTAGCGTGATGGAGGACTCGGCGGTTGCCCGTATTCACCGGGTTACGTGGCGCTAATCTGCAATGTGTTTGCTACCCCATTAGCCCAGCCCGAGGGGGTACACGGTGGCGAGACATGATCGCGAGGATCCCCACCTTCAGGACCAGCTCGCGTGGCTTGACGCGATTAAGGAGATGCCCGATGAGGTGGAGATAGCGGTCAGCGCGGTCACCTCCGTCCCCCTCGCCTCTCCGCCGCAGCCCGCGCCCGCCGACCCCGAGCCCGCCTCGCCGTACCCCGCGGACCCCTGGAGCCTGGTCCAGCCCGAGTCCGTGTCTCGTCCCCTGCTGCGCGGTGTCGCCGCGACCGGCTCCGCGTACGGCGCCCCGCCCCGGGAGGGCGAGGAGACCTCCGAGGCGTCGTCCACCAGCCGCATCCGCGACCCGCTCTTCGGCGGCGACTCCGGCTATTCGTCCGGCTTCGGGACCGGCTACGGCTATGGGGAGACCTCGCCTTTCGGCGAGACGACGGCCTTCGGGGACACGACGGCGGCCGGGGATACGACGACCTTCGTCGCCAGGCCCGAGTCCCCGTCCCCGGAAGAGCCCGAGGACGCGCCGCAGGCCGCTTCCGGGACATCGGCCGAGGAGCCCGGCCGCGACGCCGAGCTCGGCACGTACCCGGAGAGGCCCGCCGGTGGTGTGTCCGGCACGTCTTCGGACGAGCCCGGCCGTGACGCCGGGTTGGGCACGTTTCCGGAGAGGCCCGCTCGGGATGCGTTCGGCTCGTTTCCGGAGAGGCCCGCCGAGGGTGGTGCGTCTGCGGAGGCCGGTCCGGGTGCGGCGTTCGGTACGTCCTCCGGCGTGGGCTCCGAGCCCCCGGCGGCGTCCGGCGACGCGGAGTCGGGTGGCGACCGCGACCGGCACTCCACGACACCCGCGGGCGGCCCGGGCGATCCCTCGTCCTACACCACCCCACTGTTCGGCGAACGGCCCCTCGCCGGCACCTTCCCCGGTTTCCCCGTGGTCAACGACCCCCTTAAGGCCGGCACGTTCTCCGGAAGCGAGCCGCTCACGTCCTTCGACTCGCCGGCGTCCGCCAAGCCGAAGGAGACGCTGCGGGGATGGCTGGAGCCGGCCGTACCGGTGTCGCCCGCCCAGCCGGAACCCACCGCCGCCCAGCCGGAACCGGTCGCCGAGCCGGAGGAACCGCCCGCGCCGCCGGAGATCCCGTCTCCGTTCGCCGCTCCACGGGCCGAGGCCACGCCGGATTACCCGGGCGACCGCTTCACCGGCTCGCTGCGGGAGAACCTGGCCGCCGAGGAGCGAAAGCCGTACGAGCCGGGGCCGGTCGCGGCGGCCGCGCCCGCGCCCGAGCGGGTGCCGGCGCCGGGCCCCGCGCCGGAACAGCCGCCCGTCATGGAACCCGCCGCGGCGGAGCGGGAGGCGTACCAGCCCCCGCGTCGGCCGGCTCCTCCCGCCCGCGCATTCGCCTCGCCCGCGCGTACGACGGGGGCCAAGGCGGCGGGGTCCAAGCCGACGGCCGACAGCCTCGACCCGGACACATTGCTCAGGGG
>JADGHC010000431.1 GCA_019689655.1 Microbispora sp. | reverse complement strand
CGCGGAAACCCCTCCGTTTCTCTCATCACCCCCCAATCCCACGGTGTCCGCCGCCGGGCCGCTCTCCCGGCGGCGCGACCGCCGGTGCCCGCCCACAAGGCGGGACGCCACGTGGGAGGCAGAGAAAGGAAGACGCCCCATGAGGCGCACTGCACTGCTCGCGGCGGCCGCCGCGCTGGCCGTGACCGGCGTGATCGTTCCCCACACCGCCGCCGCCGCGAAGCCCTCACCCGGCACTGAGAGCGCGGTGAAGTCCCTCGCGGACGACCCGGCGCAGCGGGCCGCGGCCGCCGCCGACCGGGCCGTCGCGAGCGGCCTGGACGACCTGCGCGTGTCCCCCGGCGAGACCTACCGGCGCACCGCCGTGACCGCGGGCGCCGGCATGTACTACGTCACCTACGAGCGCACGTACAAGGGCCTGCCCATCGTGGGCGGCGACGCGGTCGTGGTCACCGACGCGAACGGGCGGGTACGCGACACCGAGGCGGCCTCCGGCGCCCTCCCCCTGGGCGTGCCGACCTCGCCCACGGTCAGCGCGGAAACCGCCACCGCGACGGCCAAGACCGTGCTGTCCCGGGTCGACGACACCGCCGCTCCGCGCCTGGTGGTCCTGGCCTGGGGTGCCAAGCCGCGCCTGACCTGGGAGGCCGTGGTCTCCGGCATCGCCGACGGCAAGCCGAGCATCCGGCACGTGTTCGTCGACGCGACCACCGGTGAGATCGCCGACTCCTACGACGACGTGAAGGCGGGCACCGGCAACGGCTACTACTACGGCACGGTCACCATCGACACGAGCGGCTCCGGCACCTCGTACTCGATGACCGACCCCACCCGCAGCGGCATCAGGTGCGGCGGGCAGAACGGCTCGGCCTACACCGGCACCGACGACGAGTGGGGCAACGGCAGCGGGACCAGCCTGGAGACCGCCTGCGTGGACGCGCTCTACGGCGTCCAGCGCGAGTGGGACATGCTGCGCGACTGGCTCGGCCGCAACGGCATCAACGGCAACGGCGGCGGCTTCCCCGCCCGGGTGGGCCTGAACGACGTCAACGCGTACTGGAACGGCAGCTACACCAACTTCGGCCACTCGCAGGACAACGCCCGGCAGGCCACGCCGATCGACGTCGTGGCGCACGAGTTCGGCCACGCCATCTTCCAGACGACCCCGGGAGGCGCCGGCTCGGGCAACGAGAACGGCGGCATCAACGAGGGCACGGGCGACATCTTCGGCGCGCTCACCGAGGCGTACGCGAACAACCCGAACGACCCGCCGGACTACCAGGTGGGCGAGGAGGTCAACCTCGTCGGCGACGGGCCGATCCGCTACATGTACAACCCGTCCCTCGTCGGGGACCCCAACTGCTACTCCAGCTCGATTCCGAGCACCGAGGTGCACTCCGCGGCCGGTCCGCTGAACCACTGGTTCTACCTGCTCGCCGAGGGCTCCTCGCCCGGCGGCGGCAAGCCGAGCAGCCCGATCTGCTCGGGCGGGCCCTCCTCGGTCACCGGCATCGGCATCCAGAAGGCCGGCAAGATCTACATGGGCGCGCTGATGCGCAAGACCTCGACCTGGAAGTACGTCAACATCCGGACCGCCTCGCTGGCGGCGGCGGTCGAGCTGTACGGCGCGGGCAGCGCCGAGTGCGCGGCCGTCAAGGCGGCCTGGGACGCGGTCGCCGTGCCGGCGCAGCCGGGCGAGGCGAGCTGCGGCACGCCGGGCAACGACTTCTCCCTGTCGCTCAGCCCCACCGGAGGGACGGTGGCCCCCGGCGGGTCGGCCACGGCCACGGTCGCGACGTCGACCACCTCGGGTGGCGCGCAGACGGTGAGCCTGAGCGCCTCCGGGCTCCCGTCCGGGGCGAGCGCGAGCTTCAGCCCGTCGTCGGTGACCTCGGGCGGCTCCGCCACGCTGACGATCACCACGAGCGCGGCCACGCCCGCGGGGACGTACCCGATCACCGTCACCGGCAGCGCGTCGTCGGGCACCCACACCGCGACGTACACGCTGACGGTGTCGGGCACCTCCGGCGGGCGCACGTTCACCAACGACACCAACTACACGATCAGCGACCTGACCACGATCACCAGCCCGATCACCTCGACCGCCACGGGCGCCGCGATCTCCCCGGTGCAGGTGAAGATCACGATCTCGCATCCCTGCGACCAGGACCTGCGGATCAGGCTCCGGGGCCCGGACGGCACGTGGTACACGGTCAAGTCCAGCGGCGGCGGGTACTGCGCGCAGTTCGGCACCCGCACCTACTCCGTCCCGGTCACCCAGAACGCGGCGGGCACCTGGACCCTTGAGGTGCGCGACCAGTACCTCTTCGACACCGGCTACCTCGACTCGTGGAGCATCACGGTCTGAGCGACGACGGCGGTGACGATCCCCGGGACCACGCCGGTCCCGGGGATCTTCCCGTTCCGGGCGGCGTGATCAGCGGCGTCAGGCGGGCGGGGCGATCTGCGTCCGCGACCGCACGCCGAGCTTGCGCAGCACGGTGGCGACGTGGGTCTCGACCGTGCGGGTGGACAGGAACAGCACGTCGGCGATCTCCCGGTTGGTCCGGCCGAGCGCGACGAGCCGGGCCACCTCCCGCTCCCGCTGCGACAGCGCCCCGGCGTTCCGCCGCCCCCCGCGCGGCAGCGGGACGTCCACGCCGATGTCGCGCAGCAGCCTCCGGCACCGGGCGGCGTCGTGGGTGGCGCCGAGCCGGCCGTACCACTGCGCGGCCTCCCGCAAGCGCGCCGCCGCGGCGCCGTTCCCGAGCGCGAGCCCGGCCCGCGCCTCGCCCTCGGCCGCCCGGGCCGCCGCGTACGGCTGGGGCAGGGCGGCGTACGCCTCACGGGCCCGGGAGAAGAACGCGGCGGCGTCGGCGTGCCGCTCCCGCGCGGCGGCGAGCGCACCGCGGGCGGCGTCGAGCGCGGCGTGCGCGGCGGGCGCCACCCGGCCGGCGATCCCGGCGGCGTACTCGTCCACCAGCCGCGCCGCCGTCGCCGTACGCCCGGCCCGGGCGAACGCGGCGACGGCCGGCGGGACCAGGCTCGCACCCCACACCCACACGCCCTTGCGGCGCAGCCGGGCGACCGCGCGTTCTGCCTCCGCGGCGGCCTCGTCCACCGCGCCCCTGGCGAGGTGCAGGTCGATGAGCCCTCCGGAGGCGGCCGTCACGACCGGGAGGTTGCGGGCGTCCGGCGCGTCCAGCCCCGCGCGGCGGAACTGCCCGGCCGCCTCCTTCCATTCGCCCGTCGCCAGCGCGAGCAGCCCGAGCACCAGCCAGAGGTCCACCGCGATCAGCGGTGTCTCCGTGGCCGACTCCCCCAGGGCCGCCGCCCGGTCGCGGAGCCCGTCCCATTGCCCGGTGAGCCACTGCCTGCGTACGGCGGAGGCGTCGAGGAGAAAGGCGGGATACTGCGCGCCGGTCTCCAGGGCGAGCCGCCGGCCTTCCCGGGCGAAGTGCTCGGCCGCCGCGTAAAGCCCGACGGTGGTGGCGGAGTCGTGGAGGTTGCAGTAGGCCCTGGCCACCTCCCGCCGGACCGCCGTACGCGGGTCGTCGGCGGGAAGCCGCGCGGCGACGTCGAACGCGCCGGGTGAGCCGGTCGTCATCTCGAAGGAGGCCCGGTTGGCCAGGACGGCCGCCGACAGCTCCGGGTCGTCGGCGGTGGCGACGAGCGCCTCGGCGCGGGCCATCCGCTCGGCGTGCTCCGCCAGCGGCTCGGTGCCCCATTCCGGCATCGCCAGGCTGGCCCAGCCGCGGGCGGCCAGCGTCGGCCGGTCGCTCAGCTCCGCGAGCGCGGCCTTGATCTCCAGCCGTCCCGCGGCGGCGTCGCCCGCCTGGTTGGACAGGAGGACCCCGAGGTTGAGCCGCACCTCGCCGCGCACGTCGCGGGAGAGGAAGTCCCCCCGCAGCACCTGGCGCAGCAGGCGGACCACCCGCTGGTGCGACAGGCCCGTCGCGGCGAACCGGCTCAGCATCAGCACGAGCGGGCCGCGGTCCCGCACCGGCAGGCCGGGATCGTCGAGCATGCCCTCGGTGATCTCCACGGCCAGGGCGGTGTCGCCCATCGCGGCGGCCTGCCGGGCGGCGGCGGTCCCGTGGCGTACCCAGGCGCCGGTGTCCCCGGCCTGCCGGGCGTGGTAGGCGAGCTGCACCAGCGGCGGCGCGTCCATCGCGGCGAGCGCGGCCATCGCCCGGTGGTGGGCCGCCCGGCGTTCCGGGCCCGGGATCGCGTCGTAGACGGCCTGCTGGGCCAGCGCGTGGCGGAAGCCGTACCGGCCGCCGGAGTGCTCATGCAGCACCCCGGCGCGCAGCGCCTCGGCCAGACCGGCGGAGGCCGTCCCGGCGCAGCCCGGCCCCGCCGCGCCCGCGGACGCGGGGCCCGGCCCGGCGAAGCCCGATGCTTGCGGGTCGCCGGCGACCGCGGTGATCAGCTGCTCGCCCGCGGGAAGCCGCAGCACCGCCGCCGCCTGGACCGCTCCGGCCGCCGCCGGGGACAGGCCGGCCATCCGTTCGGCCATCGCCTCACGCAGCAGCAGCGGGACGCCGGCGTGGTCGACGGCGCGGTCGAGCGCGTCCGGGTCGTCCGCGCCCGGTGGGGACGCGGGCAAAGATCGGACCAGCTCCTCCACCACGAACGGGATGCCCGCCGTACGCTCGTGCAGCCGCTCGACGAACCCGGGCGACAGGTCGGACCGTTCGAGCAGCGCACCGGCCAGGTCGGCCACACCGGAGGCGTCCAGCGGCTCCAGCCGTACGACCACGCTCGCCGTGTCCGGCTGATGCCGGTAGGCCCGGCCGAGCGGCGGCCCGGCCGTGCCGTCCCGCCGGTATGTCGCGACCACCGCAAGGCCGCGCGGCGGCTGGCCGGCGAGGAAGCGCAGCAGGTCGAGCGTGCCGTCGTCGGCCCAGTGCAGGTCCTCGACGACGAGCACGGCCGGTCCGACCGCCGCGAGCAGGGCGCGTATCGCGCGGAACACCCGGTGGCGTTCGGCCCGCGGGTCGTCCAGGGGCTGCGGCGACGGCGGCAGCGCGGCGGCCAGCTCGGGGAGGTGGCCGCGCAGCGCGCCGATGACCGGGTTGAGCCGGTGTGCCGCCGGAAGCCGCCCCCCGATGTCCCGCAGCGCCTCGAAGACCGGCCCGTACGGGAAGGGCTCGCGGATCTGATGGCAGTAGCCGAGCAGGACCGCCCGGTCACCGGACGGCAGGCGGTCGAGCGCGGTGCGGACGAGCCGGGTCTTGCCGATGCCCGCCTCGCCCTCCACGAGCACCACCGCCGGGGGGCGGGTCACCGCGTCGATGAGGGTCCGCAGCTCGGTGGCGCGTCCGACCAGCGGGGGCGGGGGCACGATGCTCATCCACGGCTCCAAGGTTCGGGTTGCGGCGCCCCCCGGGTCAGTTATCCCCGCCCCCTGAC
>JADGHC010000430.1 GCA_019689655.1 Microbispora sp. | reverse complement strand
CGGCCATCGATCACGCGGACACCGATCACGCGGACAGTGAACGCACGGGCACCGAACAGGCGGGTGCCGATCACACGGACACCGGGCGCACGGGCGCCACGCACGCGGACGCCCCGCCGCCGCGCACCGAGCAGGATGACGCCCGCCGTGCGGATGCCGTCGGGAGCGTCCTTTCCCGGCCGGATGCCGGCCCTGCGGGCAGCCGGCGGACCGGCCCGGCCGCCATGCCGTCGGAGTTGATGGCCCAGGCGGGGGCGTCGGGCGGCGTGCTCCCCGAGGTGGTACGGGCACATCACGGGTCCGTGTCCAAGGAAGAGCGGTCCCAGATCGAGGAGGCGCTGAAGTCCGGGCGCCTGCCCGCAGTGGTCGCCACCTCCAGTCTTGAGCTGGGCATCGACATGGGCTCGGTCGACCTGGTGGCCTGTGTCGAAGCGCCGCCCAGCGTGGCCAGCGGCCTGCAGCGCATCGGCCGCGCCGGGCACCAGGTCGGTGCCGTGTCCCGGGGTGTGATCTTCCCCAAGTACCGAGGCGACCTGGTCCAGACGGCCGTGGTGGCCGAGCGCATGCGGGCGGGGCAGATCGAGGAGATCCGCTACCCGCGCAACCCCCTCGACGTGCTGGCACAGCAGATCGTCGCCATGACCGCGCTCGACGAGTGGACGGTCGACTCGCTGGAGGCCCTGGTGCGCCGGGCCGCGCCGTACGCCACGCTGCCGCGCAGCGCCCTGGAGGCGACGCTCGACATGCTCGCCGGGCGGTACCCCAGCGAGGAGTTCGCCGAACTGCGGCCCCGCATCGTGTGGGATCGGGTGACGGGCACCCTCCGGGGACGTCCCGGAGCCCAGCGCCTCGCGGTGACGAACGCGGGCACCATTCCCGATCGCGGGCTGTTCGGCGTGTTCCTGGTGGGCGACAAGGCGTCGCGCGTGGGCGAGCTCGACGAGGAGATGGTCTACGAGTCCCGCGTCGGCGACGTGTTCGTGCTCGGGGCGACCTCGTGGCGGATCGAGGACATCACCGCCGACCGGGTCCTGGTCTCCCCCGCCCCGGGACAGCCGGGCAAGCTGCCGTTCTGGCACGGCGACGCACCCGGGCGGCCCGCCGAGCTGGGCCGGGCGATCGGCGCGTTCCTGCGTGAGCTGTCGGCCGCCGGGGCGGGCGGCCGGGGCGACGCGGCGGCACGCGAACGGATCCGCGCGGCGGGGCTCGACGACTACGCCGCCGGCAACCTGCTCGCCTACCTGGCCGAGCAGCGGGAGGCAACAGGCTACATCCCCGACGACCGCACGCTCGTGGTCGAGCGCTTCCGTGACGAGCTGGGCGACTGGCGCGTGGTGATCCACTCTCCCTTCGGCGCGCGGGTCCACGCGCCGTGGGCGCTCGCCATCGGCCGGCGGCTGCGCGAGCGGTACGGCGTCGACGTCCAGGCCATCCACTCCGACGACGGCATCGTGCTGCGCGTGCCCGACACCTACGACGACGCGCCGACCGACGTCGCGGTGTTCGACGCCGACGAGATCGAGCAGATCGTGGTCGAGGAGCTGGGCGGCTCCGCCCTGTTCGCGTCCCGGTTCCGGGAGTGCGCCGGACGCGCCCTCCTGCTGCCCCGCCGCTCGCCCGGCAGACGCAGCCCGCTGTGGCAGCAGCGCCAGCGGGCGGCCCACCTGCTGGGCGTCGCCGCCAAGTACGCCGGGTTCCCCGTGGTGCTGGAGACGATGCGCGAGTGCCTGCAGGACGTCTTCGACGTGCCGGGCCTCGTTGGGCTCATGCGGGACGTGGCCGCCCGGCGGGTGCGGGTGGTCGAGGTGGAGACCTCCCAGGCGTCCCCGTTCGCGGCGTCGCTGCTGTTCAACTACATCGGCGCGTTCATGTACGAGGGTGACGCGCCGCTGGCCGAGCGGCGGGCGCAGGCGCTCGCCCTCGACACCGCGCTCCTCGCCGAGCTCATGGGGCAGGCCGATCTGCGGGAGCTGCTCGACCCGGACGTGATCGCCGAGACCGAACGGGAGCTGGCGCGGCTGGACAGGCCGCTGCGTGACGCCGAGGACCTCGCCGACCTGCTGCGTTCGCACGGCCCGCTGCTCTCCCACGACGTTTCGATCCGCGGGGGCGACCCCGCCTGGCTCGCGGACCTCGAACGGGCGCGCCGGGCCATCCGGGTGCGCGTGGCGGGCGAGGAGCAATGGGCCGCGGTGGAGGACGCCTGGCGGCTGCGCGACGCGCTCGGGGTGCCGTTGCCGGTGGGCGTCCCGCGCGAGTTCCTCGAGGCGCCGCTCACCGGCGGTCCCGGCGGCTCGGGCCGGGCCGCCGCTCCCGATCCGCTCGGCGATCTGGTCGCCCGCCACGCCCGCACCCGCGGCCCGTTCTCCTCCGGTACGGCGGCCGCCCGCTTCGGGGTGAGTGTCGCGGTGGTGGAGGAGGCCCTGCGCCGCCTCGCGGCGGCGGGCAGGGTGGTCGCCGGCGAGTTCCGCCCGGGCGGCCGTGGCGAGGAGTGGTGCGACGCCGGGGTGTTGCGGCTGCTGCGGCGGCGGTCGCTGGCGCGGCTCCGCAAGGAGGTGGAACCGGTCCCCCCGGAGACCCTGGCGGCGTTTCTGCCCGCCTGGCACGGCATCGTGCCGCAGAGTGTCATTCCGGCGGGACACGGCGGCGACGCGGAGCGGCAGCACCCGGCGTGGCGGGAGGATCCGGAGCGGCCGGAGGGCTGGCACACGGCGCGGCAGGAGAGCCACGGCTCGGCGCGGGCGATGGACGCGCTGATCACGGCCATCGAACGGCTGCAGGGAGCGGCCGTCCCGGCTTCCGCGCTGGAGTCGCTGGTGCTGCCCGCACGGGTGCCCGGATACTCCCCCGCCCTCCTCGACGAGCTGACCTCGTCCGGCGAGGTCGTCTGGGTGGGCCAGGGCTCCCTGCCCGGCGGCGACGGGTGGGTCGGCCTCTACTTCGCCGACACCGCGCCTCTGCTGCTCCCCGCACCGCAGGAGATCACCATGACTCCGCTGCACGAGCAGATCCTGGAGATCCTGAGCGGGGGCGGGGCGCTGTTCTTCCGTGAGCTGTCCAACCGGATCGCGGCCGGGACGCCCGGCGGCGGTGCGACGCCCTTCCCGTCCGGCCCGGACGCCGCCTCGGCCCGCCGCGCCAGAATCCTCGGTCTCGCCGGGCCGGACGGCCCGGCGGGTGCCGCTCGTACGAGCCCGGCAGCGGACGACATGACGCTCGCGGCGGCGCTGTGGGATCTCGTCTGGGCGGGCCGGGTCACCGGGGACACGCTCGCCCCGCTCCGCGCGACGCTGGGCACGGGACGGCCCGCCCACAGGCCCGCGGCGACCAGGCGCCGCCGTCCGGTGCTGCCGTCGAGGAGCGGCCCGCCGACCGTGAGCGGCCGATGGTGGCTGCTGCCCGAGCCGTCGGGCGACGCCACCCAGCGGGCGCACGCGCAGGCCGAGGTGCTCCTGGAACGGCATGGCGTGCTCACCAGGGGCGGCATCACGGCCGAACGCCTGCCCGGCGGGTTCTCCGCGGTCTACCAGGTGCTGCGCGCTTTCGAGGAGAGCGGCCGGTGCCGCCGGGGCTACTTCGTCGAGGGCCTGGGCGGTGCCCAGTTCGCCCTACCGGGGGCGGTCGACCGCATGCGCGCCATGTCCTCCACCCGCCCGGCTCCGGCCGAGGACCCGTGGACGCTGCCCGCCCCGCCGCCACCCCGCCGTGTGGTCGTGCTCGCGGCGACCGACCCGGCCAACCCGTACGGCGCGGCCCTGCCCTGGCCAGACCGCACGGACGACGTGACCCACAAGCCGGGCCGCAAGGCCGGCGCGCTGGTGGTGCTGGTGGAGGGCGAGCTGGTCCTCTACGTCGAGCGCGGCGGGAAGACCCTGCTCTCGTTCGGTTCCGAGGAACACCTGCGGCCCGCCGTACGGGCCCTGGCCGGTGCCGTCAAGCGGGGTGCCCTGGGCAAGCTGACGGTCGAACGGGCCGACGGCGCCGCCATCGCCGACTCCCCTCTCGCGGCGGCGCTCGAGGCCGCCGGCTTCCATCCCACCCCCCGCGGCCTGCGCATCCGCGCCTGAAGGCCGGGGCCGCGCCTACAGCTCGACGGGACCGTAGATGGCGGCGGGGGCGCCGGTGGTCATCGCCCAGTAGCGGTCTCCGTACGACCAATGCCACCATTCGGTCGGGTAGTTGACCAGCCCGACCGCTTCCAGGGCCGCGCACAGGATGTCGCGGTTGCGCCGCGCCTCGGCTCCCACGGGAGCGGCCGTGTAGCACGCGCCGCCGCTCTGCTCGGGGGTGGCGTTGACCGCCGTGCCCATGTCGAGCTCGATCCCGTCGTCGCCGCACAGTGTGAGGTCGACCGCCGCGCCCGCCGTGTGCGGGGCCACCTCGATCGGCGAGACGAACCGGCTCGCCGCGGCGTGCAGCTCCTCCTCCGACAGGTGGGGGAAGGACACACGCAGCTCGTCCTTGTACCCCTCGAAGTACTTCATCTGCAGCGCCGGCGGGCGGTATCCCTCGACCACCACCAGGTGATACCCGGCGGGCAGGCGCTCCTGGGCCTCCTCAAGGCGGGCGAGCAGCCCCTCGCGCAGGTGGGCGTAGGCGCCGTCGGGGTCGGCGAGCCGTTCGTCCACCCGCAGCCGTCCCCGTACGTCGCTCAGCTTCTCCCCGCACTCGTGCACTTGTATCGAGGTCACGCGGGGATCGGAGATGAGCACCGGTCCCTCGGCGAGACCGGGCAGGGCAGAGCGATCACGTGGAACTTCGGGCATGGGGACAAACTTATCGTCAGATAGTGTCCGAGAAGACCTCTTCCCGCGCTCGGTCCAGTGCCGCCACGATCGCACCCATGAGAACGGGATTGCCGTCGACCGCGGTCGACACCACCGTGGGACGGCTCGGGCACACCCGGGCCACCGCCTCCTCGACGCTCTCGGCGAGGCGGCCGCCGCCGGCCCTGCCCACGTCACCGCCGAGCACGACGAGCCCCGGGTCGAGGACCACGGTGACCGCCGCGACCCCGACCGCGAGCCGACCGGCGAGATCCTCGATGAAGGCCTCGTTGCCGGCCTCGACGGCCGTACGGACCAGGCCGGCCACCCCGGCGTCCCGGAGGTCGCCGACGGCGAGACCGTGCGCGCGGGCCATGTTCCACAGCGCCTCTCCCCCGACGAGGCGCTGGAACGACCCGGTCTGCGGCGCGGTGACCTCGCTCGGCAGCGGTTCTCCCGGGACGGGCAGCCAGCCGATCTCGCCCGCGCCGCCGGTGATGCCGCGGTGCAGCCGGCCGCCGAGCATGACGCCGAGCCCCTGGCCGACGCCGGTCCACAAGATCACGAAGTCTTCGGCGCCCCGCGCGGCGCCGTACGCCTGCTCGGCGAGGGCCGCCAGATTGACGTCGTTTTCGATGATCACGGATTCGCCG
>JADGHC010000429.1 GCA_019689655.1 Microbispora sp. | reverse complement strand
TTCACCGCCACGGTCATGTCCCTCGACCACTGGCACATCGGCGAGGTCACCCGGCACGGGGAGTCCGGCGAGACCCTGCCGCCGGACGCGCTGGAGTTCATCACCGAGATGCGCGGCCAGCTGGGGCTGAGCGACGAGATCCTCCCGGTCTACCTGGAGGAGATCACCTCCACGCTGGCGAGCCTCGCGTACAAGCTGAGCCGGCCGCGGATCGGCGCGGCCGAGCTGGCGAAGGCCGGCTTCCAGGAGATCGAGGCCGCCATGATCGAGGGGCACCCGTGCTTCGTGGCCAACAGCGGCCGCATCGGCTACGGGATCGACGACCACCATCGGTACGCCCCCGAGGCCGCCGCACCCGTACGGCTGATCTGGCTGGCCGCCCACCGCGACCACACCACGTTCACCTGCTCGCGCGACATCGACTACGAACGGCTGATGCGCGGCGAGCTCGGCGAGCGGACGCTGGCCCGCTTCGCGGACACCCTGGCGGGCCTGGGGCTCGACATGGCCGACTACCTGCTCGTGCCGGTGCACCCCTGGCAGTGGTGGAACCGGATCTCGGTGACGTTCGCGGCGGAGGTCGCCGAGCGGCGGCTGGTCTGCCTGGGCCCCGGCGACGACGAATATCGCGCGCAGCAGTCGGTCCGCACGTTCTTCAACGCGAGCGCGCCGTCCAAGCACTACGTCAAGACCGCCCTGTCGGTGCTGAACATGGGCTTCATGCGGGGCCTGTCCGCGGCGTACATGGAGGGCACCCCGGCGATCAACGACTGGCTCGCCGGCCTGATCGCGGGCGACGAGGTCTTCCGCGCCACCCGCCTGACGATCATCCGCGAGCGGGCGGCCGTCGGCTATCGCAACCGCCGGTACGAGGCCGCCACCGACGCCCGCTCGCCGTACCGGAAGATGCTCGCGGCGCTGTGGCGGGAGAGCCCGGTCGCGGGCCTGGAGCCGGGCCGGCGCCTGGCCACCATGGCCTCCCTGCTGCACACCGACGACGAAGGGCGGTCGCTCGCGGCGGCACTGATCACGCAGTCGGGCCTCGCCCCCGAGGTGTGGCTGCGGCGCTACCTCGACGCCTACCTCGTGCCGCTGCTGCACGCCTTCTACGCCTACGACCTGGCGTTAATGCCGCACGGCGAGAACGTCATCCTGGTCCTCCACGGCGGCGCGGTGGAGCGGGTGATCTTCAAGGACATCGCCGAGGAGATCGTGGTGATGGACCCCGGTGCGGACCTGCCGCCCGAGGTCCGGCGGATCCGCGCCGAGGTGCCCGAGGAACGGCGGCTGCTGTCGATCTTCACCGACGTCTTCGACTGCTTCCTGCGCTTCCTCAACGCCGTGCTCGCCACGGAGGGCGTGCTCGGCGAGGACGCCTTCTGGCGGACCGTCGCCGAGTGCGCGGCGGCCTACCAGCGGTCGGTGCCGCACCTCGCGGAGCGGTTCCGGCGCTACGACCTGTTCGCCGAGACGTTCGCACTGTCGTGCCTCAACCGCCTGCAACTGCGCGACAACCGGCAGATGGTGGACCTGGCCGATCCGTCGGCCTCCCTGCGGATGGCCGGTGACCTCGCCAACCCCATCGCCCGCTTCGCCCAGCCGCGCCCCGGAGGGCCTACGCCGGGGCGTACGTGAGGCAGTCGGCCTCGTCCCGGGCGTAACCGATGTCGATGCCGGGCGCCTGGCACTCCAGCGCCACGTTGTGGCGGCAGTCGGCCATCTTGCAGGCGCCGACCCGTCCCACGGTGTCCTGGCCGCCTCCCGGCGTGGGCGCGGTGAAGAACGTGTCGCAGTGCGCGTGCGACACGTCTCCGACCGTTATGGCGGTGGCGTGGCAGGTGCCGTCGCGGTTGTACGCGCACGAGGTGGCCTGGCAACGGTTGACGACGGGCATGTCCATGAGCGCTGTTCCCCCCGACGGTCGTGGCTTTCGTCCAGGCTCATACCGCCGGTGACCCGGACGGCAATCCCCGCCGCGATCCCAGACTCGGCCAAGCGACATCATGGCCCCGCCGTACGCGGCCCTGGCGTTCGTCGCTGACCGGGGGCGTTTCTACACTGGATGGGCCCGGAGGAGCCGGCTCCCTTTCGCGATCGTGTGCGGCGCCGGTGCCCCGCGGACGGGGGCGACGGGCCCGATGGCGAGGACGAGGAGGGCGGCGTGAGCCGGCGCGTACGCGGCGATCGGGAAGACACCGATCTGCCGGTCGACCCCGACGTGGATCCCCGCCACGACCAGGACGTGTTCCGCAGGGCGCCGGCCCCTGCCCGCCACCGCACCTGGGACGTCCTCGCGGTGATCGCTCTCGGTGGCGGGCTCGGCAGCGTGGCCAGGTATCTGGTCGGCCGGGCGCTTCCCGCGTCGCCCACCGGATTCCCGTGGGGGACGTTCCTCGCCAACGTCACCGGCTGCCTCGCGCTGGGCGCCCTGATGGTGTTCGTGCTGGACGTCTGGCCGTCGCGCCGCTACGTGCGTCCCTTCCTCGGGGTCGGCGTCCTCGGCGGATACACGACGTTCTCCACCTTCGCCACCGAGCTCGTGGACCGGGCGTCGCACGGCGCGTGGCCGATCGCCGCGGGGTACGCCGCGGGCAGCCTGATCGCCGGCCTGGCCGCGGTGTGGTGTGGCATGACCGGCGCCCGGGCCCTGGCCGGTCTCCCCGTACGGCGGCGCGGGAGGACGGACGGATGAGACTGCACGGCCCGGCGCAGCGCCTCACGATCCTGGTGGGGGAGAGCGATCAGTACCGGCACCGGCCGCTGTACACCGAGATCGTGCACCGGGCGCACGCGATGGGCCTGGCCGGGGCGAGCGTGTTCCGGGGCATCGAGGGCTTCGGCGCGTCCTCGCGCATCCACACCAGCCGGCTGCTGTCGCTCGGCGAGGACCTGCCCGTCGCCGTCGTCATCGTGGACGCGCCCGACAAGATCACCGAGTTTCTGGCCGAGCTGGACGAACTGGTGACCGAGGGCCTGGTGATGGTGGAACCGGTGGAGGTCTACCGCTACGTGGGGCGTGAGCCGGGGCGGGCGGAGTCGTGACCCTGCTGCTGGTCTTCCTCGGCGGCGTCGTCGGCGCTCCCGCCCGCTATCTGACCGACCGGCTGGTGCAGCGCCTGCACGACAGCGTGTTTCCCTGGGGGACGCTGGCGGTCAACGTGATCGGGTCGTTCGTACTCGGGGTGCTGCTCGGCGCGCGGGACGGCCTCGGGCTGCCCGCGCAGGCGGCCACCCTGCTCGGAACCGGCTGCTGCGGCGCGTTCACGACGTTCAGCACGTTCGGCTTCGAGACCGTGCGGCTGCTGGAGGAGGGTTCGGCCGGGGCGGCGGCGCTCAACGCGCTCGGCAGCGTGGTCCTCGGCGTGCTCGCCGCCGCCGCCGGACTCGCCCTGGTCGCGCTCCTCACCTGAGGACTCCGCGAAACGACCGGGCGAGCCGGAGGTCCCGAGCACAACCGCCCCACCCGCGCCGGTGGGACGGTTGTGCCGCGTATCACGGCCGGCGGGCCGCCGAACCTGCTGGACGCGAGGGTGACCACGACCATCTCGTGATCCCGCCTCGCCGTCACTTCGCCAGGAAGGCGAGCAGCGCGTCGTTCACCTCCTGGGCGTGGGTCCACAGCAGGCCGTGCGGAGCGCCCTCGATCTCGACGT
Source organism: Microbispora sp. (assembly GCA_019689655.1). Taxonomy (GTDB): domain Bacteria; phylum Actinomycetota; class Actinomycetes; order Streptosporangiales; family Streptosporangiaceae; genus Microbispora. The sequence goes on along the minus strand of JADGHC010000429.1, from coordinate 1,766 downwards.
ACTCGGCCTGCGGGAGCGCCCGGTGGAAGGGGCGGCCGGTCGAGTCGATGGGCAGGATGCGGTCGGCGGTGCCGTGCACGATGAGCGCGGGCACGTCGATCTTGGGGATGTCGGCCCGGAAGTCGGTCGTCCACGTGGGGACGGCCGCCGCCGAGGCGTACCACGAGGCGCCCGCCGCGGTGTTCCAGTTGGCCCGGACGACCTCCTCACTGAGGCGGGTGCCGAGGTTTTCGTCGACGTTGTAGAAGTCGTTGTAGAAGGCCGTGAAGTAGGCATAGCGGTCCTTCTTGACGGCGGCCAGGATGCCCTCGAACACGCTGCCGTCGACGCCCTCCGGGTTGTCGTCCGTCTTGAGCAGGAACGGCTCGAGAGAGGCCAGGAACACGGCCTTGGCCACCCGCGCCGAGCCGTACGTGGACAGGTAACGGGCGACTTCGCCGGAGCCCATGGAGAAGCCGACGAGGACCGCGTCGCGCAGGTCGAGGGTCTCCATGAGGGTGTTCAGGTCGGCGGCGAAGGTGTCGTAGTCGTAGCCGAAGGTGGGCTGGCTCGACTGGCCGAAGCCGCGCCGGTCGTAGGCGATGACGCGGTAGCCGGCGTCAAGCAGGGCGGGGATCTGCTTCTCCCACGAGTGGCCGTCCAGCGGGTAGCCGTGGATGAGCACGACCGGCTGCCCGCTGCCGTGGTCCTCGTAGTACAGGTTGATGTCGGTGCCGTTCTCCTGGCCGACGGTGATGTACGCCATGACGTGCTCCTTTTCTTCGTCGGGTAGCCCCGCGAGCCTCCGCGGCGTATGCGGTGGCCCGGCGGCGGTTCCGGCTCTGTGACCGGGTTCCTCGTACGCCCAAGACAATAGGACGCGATTAGCTTGTGTGCAAGGTAGTTGGCAACGATTTTTTTGGGAGCGATGAGAAGCGCGGGGCCGGCCCTGCCGGGGCGGCGGTGAGGGGAGGTGGTGTCGTGCCGGGGCCTGCGGCGACGGGTGTCTCGCCGGGCGCGCCGTGATGGGCGTCTTGCCGGGCCGGCCGCGATGGAAGAGCGCGGTGGTCCGCCCTGCCGGGGGCGGCGAGCGAGTGTGTGCCGGCCCTGCCGGGCCGGGAGGCGGGTGTGTCAGCCCTGCCGGTTCGCGTAGGCCGTGACGTTGTCCGTCAGCCGGCGCAGCGTGGCGAGGGTGCGGGCGAACTCGTCGGGTTCGAGCGCCATCGCGTCGCCGCACGTGGCGCCGATGTCCTCGCTGCGCTCCCGGAGGGCCGCGCCCTTGTCGGTCAGGGTGATCTGGACCGTTCGCTCGTCGTCGGGGCGGCGCTCCCGGCGCACCAGGCCGTTCGCCTCCAGGCGCTTCAGCAGGGGGGTCAGCGTGCCGTAGTCGAGCTGCAGCGCGGCACCGAGCTCCTTGACCGTGACGCCCTCGGCGGGGCCGTCCCAGAGGACCATCAGGACCAGGTACTGCGGATAGGTCAGGCCCACCTCGTCGAGCAGGGGCCGGTAGAGGCCGGTGACCGCGCGGGAGGCCGCGTAGAGCGCGAAGCACATCTTGTCGTCGAGAATGCGGGAAATCCGCTGCTCACCGTGGATGCTCGTCATCTTTCCACTGTAGAGCCTCGCACACCATCCGAACGTGGGCTGTCAAATCGGGCGCGAGGTTTTTACGCGAAAAGAGGGTGTGGCCCGGCCGAGGCCGGGCCACGCGGGCTCTCCCCCGTCAGCCGCAGTAGTACCTGATGGGGGCGCAGCTCACGGTGCCCGTGCCCCTGCCGGTGCCGAGC
>JADGHC010000428.1 GCA_019689655.1 Microbispora sp. | reverse complement strand
CATGGATGCCCCCTCTCCTCCGTGACCTGGTTTCAGCGCCAGCCACGCTATGGCACTCCGATGCCGCAGAGCAGGGGGCATCCACTCCATCAACTACGGGCAACGCTGTACCCACGCCTGCATGTGGGATGGACGGAGTATTCCGTAGATGTCGAGTGCGACCGTTGGTGCGTCGGTCGAGGCGCCGGCCACCCTGGATCATGTCGTCGCGCAGGACGCCCGCCTGTTGAGCAATCAATTGGCGTCCTTGCGGCAACGCTTGTTCCCTCCCACGGCACAGAAGTCACTCCGCACCTTCACGAGCGGCGAGGCCGCCGAACTCATCGGCATCAGTGATGCATATCTGCGGCAGCTGTCGCTCGCCGGGGACGCGCCGGAGCCCAGCAAGACCGCCGCCGGCCGTCGTATGTACACGCTTGAGCAAATCAACGCGCTCCGGCACCTGTTGTCGCGCTCCCGCTCGAAGCCCTATCTGCCGGTGCGGCAGGGCAGCGAGCATCTGCAGATCCTCGCTATCACCAATTTCAAGGGCGGCTCCGGCAAGACCACGACCGCAGCGCATCTCGCCCAGTACCTGGCCCTCCGTGGCTACCGGGTGCTGGCGATCGACCTCGACCCGCAGGCCAGCCTTTCGGCATTGTTCGGCTATCAGCCTGAGGTGGACGTCGGCGAGAACGAGACCCTCTATGGCGCCCTCCGCTACGACGGGCAGGCCCGTCCTCTGCGGGAGCTGGTCAAACGCACCTATTTCCCCGGCCTCGATCTGGTCCCTGGCAATCTCGAACTGCAAGAATTCGAGCACGAAACCCCACGGGTGCTGGCACGACAGCAGCGGGCGCCCGAGGACCTGTTCTTCGCCCGCATCGCCAGCGCCATTCTCGACGTCGAGGCGCTATACGACATTGTCGTCATCGACTGCCCGCCGCAGCTTGGTTTCCTGACGCTGGGTGCCCTTTGCGCCGCCACCGGCGTACTGGTCACGGTGCATCCGCAGATGCTGGACATCGCCTCGATGTCGCAGTTCCTCCTCATGACCGCCGATCTGCTCGAGGTGGTTCAGCGGGCCGGGGGACGGCTGCAACTGGACTTCTTGCGTTATCTGATCACGCGCTACGAGCCGCAGGACGGACCGCAGGCCCAGGTGGCCGGGTTCCTGCGCAGCCTGTTTGCCGACCGGGTGCTAACCAATGCCATGCTGAAGAGCACCGCCATCTCCGACGCCGGCCTGACCAAACAGACTCTCTATGAGATCGGCCGGCAGGGCATCGGCCGCAGTACCTACAACCGAGCGCTGGAGGCGCTGAACGGTGTCAACAGCGAGATCGAGCGCTTGGTGCGGCGCGCCTGGGGGCGGCCGGTATGAAGCGGCGTGACGTCGTCCGGGCGCTGCTTACGCCGGAGCCCACCGATGTAGCGAGTGAGCCGGCCACACCGCCTCGGGTTGCCTCCCACGCGGTGCGGGCGATGGGCCTCGAGGTCAGCCGCCTGGCGGCGGAGGCGCGGGAGGCCGCAGCGCTGCGCCAGCAGCTGGAGAGCGGGGCGGCCGTGGTCGAGCTGGACCCCGCGCTCCTGGATCCCTCCTTCATCACTGATCGCCTGTCCCGCACGGCGGACGGCGACTACCGGCGTCTCGTCGAGAGCATCCGCGACACCGGCCAGCAGGTCCCAATCCTGGTGCGGCCGCATCCCAACCAGCCGGGCCGCTTTCAGATCGCCTATGGCCACCGCCGGCGCGAGGCAGCGCTGGAGCTCGGCCTCCCGGTGCGGGCGGTGGTGCGGGAGCTGTCGGATGCAGAGCTCGTGGTGGCGCAAGGGAAAGAGAATGCCGAGCGCCGCAACCTGTCCTTCATCGAACGCGCCCTGTTTGCCGCGCATCTTGAGCGCCAGGGTTTCGACCGGCCGACTCTGAACGCGGCCCTCGGCGTGCACACCGCCGAGATGACCCGCTTGCTGGCGGTCGCGGCCGCGATCCCGCCCGCCATCGTGCAGGCCATTGGTCCGGCACCGAAGGCCGGGCGGCCCCGCTGGATGGAACTCGCCGCGCATCTCGAACGTCCAGCGGCAGCCGCGGTGGTCGAACGCCTGCTCGAGCAGCCGTCGTTTCGCCGGCTCGGGACCGATCGGCGCTTCGACGCCGTGCTCGCGGCCTTGCGTGACGCAGCGGGCAGTCCAGCGGACGAGGTCCTATGTAACCGCAACGGCGATCCGGTCATCCGTGTGGAACGCTCCGGCAAAACCGTCCGCTTTGCGGTCGACGAACGACTGGCGCCGGCGTTGGGCGCCTTCATCCTGCAGGCGCTCCCGGCTCTGATCCAACGCTTCGAGGACGAATCCGAACGCTAGCGGCGACCGTCGGACGGTTCTGCCCCCGATGCGGCGCGCGGCGTGCACCGCCGCACCTGCCATTACGACAGCGCGGCGCCACGCGCCCCGGCACTGCCGCCAGACGCCCGGTGCCGTGTAGCCGGAGCAAGCCGTGCCTGGTGGCGGACGGGCCGGACGCCTTACCCCTACTGTGCGAGCACGCCTGCAACCGCGTAGCGGACCGTGGTCAGGGCACACTGCGGCTCACCCGCTTGGCTGCCAGCTTGGAGCGCTCGAAGAGCGCGATGGCGTATCGGCGCGACCTTCCAACGCTATCTGACTGAGCCTCTCCACAGGCGGCCGGGGGACCTGGACAGGGGGAAGGGGAAGGCTGTGGGAGAGGCCCTCTCCACCCGCGATGCCCGCCTGATCCCATAGGCCGCGGGCGAGTCACACCACATAGGCGCGGAAGCTTCGCCGCCCGGTGGCCTCGCGCACCACGCCAGCCGCCTGTAACCGCTTGAGCAGCAACAGCGCGCCCTGCGGTGTGATCCTGAGCTGCCGGGCCAAGCCCCGTGCGGTCAGGGCCGGCATCCGCAGCGCCGCGTCGGCCGCCGCTGGCAGCAGGCTCTGCCGCCCCTTGGTGCTGAGTTGCGCGGCCGCCGCCTCGGCATCGCGCAGCCGGTGCAATTCGGCGAGGCCGTGGCGAGCCGCAACCGCGACCCGCCCGAGGAAGGCGCCCGGCCAGGCTGCCGCATCCCGCAACGGAAGCCCAAGCGGCTGCACCCCGGGGCCGCCCCCCCAAAAGGGCAAGGGAATGGCCCGCACCCGCTCCAGCCGCCGCGCCACCGCCGCCGCGAGTAGCAGCGCTTGCGCCGGGGTGGGGGCACTCTCCTCCAGGGCCTCGGCCTCGAGCCAGGTGGCAGCCGCCATCGCGGCCGCGAGCAGTGGCGGTCCCGCTCCCGCCAGCGCCGTTCGGCGCCAGGCAGTAAAGCGCGCCCTTCGCACACGGAGGGCGGCCAGCCCGCTGCCCTCAGGTCCGAGCGGTGTAAGTGCCGCGGCTGCCGCAGCGGGCGAGGTGAGGGGGTCCCAGCTTTGGGCTGTGACCAACCGCCGCAGCGCCCGGGCGAGGGCCAGACCCTGGGCCAGCGTGGCGCCGTCTGGCAGGCGATCGGCGTCCTCGGCCAGGATTCTCGCGGCCCGGTCTCCACCGCCCAAACTCGACGCGGTGCTGGGCAGGGTGGTGGCAGCACGTCCACTGAGTGCGGCGGCAGCGAAATCGCCCAGCAACCCAGCCTCGGCCAGCGCCAAGTCACGCGGATGCACCCAGGCCCGGCCGGCGGCGCTGGTGAGCCAGCCGGCGGCCTCGGCGAAGGCGAGGCGAGCAATCAAGCCAGCGCGCACTGGCTCAGAGGCCGCGGCAGCGCCGGCATCCAGGCGCGAGAGGGCGTCCTCGGCCGCAGCCAACAGTGGGATCAGGGCGCGCCAGTCGGGCTCCCGCCGGGTGAGGCGGCGGGTCCGGGAGGGGGTGAGCCAGGGCGGCACCGCCGCCTCGGCTTCGGTCTCATCCTCCTCCCAGACCGGGCGCCACGAATCCGGTTCGAGCAGGTTTGCATCCTCCTGGCTGTCGGGATCGTCCTCGGGGTCTTCCATCGCGCACAGGCCTTCGCCATCAGGATTTTATGCAAGGATTTGAAATAATGAGAGCCACTGCATTTCGTGCGCCGGGGGCTTTCTGCCACCGCCGGCGAAGGTCCACCGCCAGCTCTGCCAGGGGCGCCTCAGACAGGGTGGTCCAGTTCGGCGTCTCGGCTGGCGACGGCCGCAAAGGCCCGGCTTTTCCGAGCCTTGCAGACCGTCTGGTCCTCGGCAGCCCCGCGGCCGGGAAGCATTGGAAAGGGTTTACAAACGAGCGTTTCTTAGTATCAGCTGAATATGTACAGCCCCGGGAAAGGAGGCCGGCATGGCACTGGTGGGCTATGCCCGTATCTCGACGGACGACGGCCGGTAGACCACCCGGCGCCAACTCGATGAGCTGCGCGCGGCGGGTTGCACCGAAATCTTGGAAGAGCTGGCCTCGGGAGCCGAGCGGGGCCGGCCGGTGCTCAACCGGCTGCTTGCCAGCCTCACGCCCGGCACCACGATCTGTGTGGTCAAGCTCGACCGCTTGGCTCGCTCCACCAAGGACCTGCTCGACATCGTGGACACGATCGAGCGGGCCGGGGCGCATCTCCGGGTGCTCGGCGACCCGATTGACACCACAACCCCGGTCGGGCGGTTCTTCCTGACCCTCCTTGGCGCCTTCGCCGAGTTCGAACTCAGCACCATCCGCGAGCGCACCCGCAGCGGCTTGGCCGCCGCCCGGGCCCGCGGCAGGGTCGGTGGCAACCCGGCGCTGCGCGGACGCAACCCGGATGCGATTCGTCGGATCGCCGAAGCGCGAAAGGACAACCACCGTGCGGAGCTCGCTGCCGGCGCCGATAGCTGGCTGCCCCGGGTCCGCCAGCTCCGCGCGATGGGCCAGACCTGGGAGGAGGTCACCCGGAGGCTGAATGCCGCTCTGCCGGCTGGCGGCAGGCGCTGGACAACGGAGCGCCTGGTGCGCTCGGTGAAGATCCTTGTGGCGGAAGGCATGGCAGAGGCCATGTTGCTGCGGCCTGCACCGAAGAATCCGCCGGCGCACAACCTGGTCGACGTCGTGGCCGGCATCGCCGGCACGACGCCACGGCCGACGCTTCGGGAGATCGCGACACGGCTCGAGGCAATGGGGGTCCGGACCGCACGCGGGGGCACCACCTGGTCCACCTCCAGCGTCGCCAGCCTGCTCGCCCGGGCCGAGCGGCTGGGGATGCTGGCGACGGGAACGTCGCCGGAAGAGAGCGGACCGCGCCGGATTGGCCGCCTGCAACAGCGGCGTCGCTCAGAGCGCCTAATGCCCTGTTGAAACCCTGACCTGAGTCTGCTGGTTTGGGTGGCTGCCGTGGGACGCGGATCCCGGAGGGGCCATGCGGACGATGGCGAAATCGGCGGTGCGGATTGCCCGCGAGGCGCTGGCGGTCGGGCGGGCGGCGCTGCCTGCCTATGGCAGCCGTTACTCCCGGCACGATTACACCCAAC
>JADGHC010000427.1 GCA_019689655.1 Microbispora sp. | reverse complement strand
CTAACAGATTTCACCCGTCAGCAGGCCGAACCGGGTTGCCCCAGCCCTGCCGTACCGGCAACCGGCGAGTTTCGGCGATCTCCGGTCCATCGTCTTCCTGGACGGTACGACGAATGAAGGTCAGCCAATTGGCACGGTTTCGTAACACCTGGCCCGACAGCCGCGGGCCCACACCAGGAGCAGTTACGCAGTTGTGGGCTTCCTCACTCCGGTTCACGGCCCGTCCGAGCGTTCCTCGACGCCGGACGCATGACCGCCTGCCGGCTCTCCACCTACGTACGGCTCGGCGACGAGCAGCACGTGACAGAGGCCGACCTTGCCGCCCTCGGTCAGGACGAGCACCAAAAGTCGTCTACGCCCACATCGCCCAGGCACAGCTCCGGCTCGGCGACGTGTCGCCTACGCCCGCCGCGCCCTGGAGGCAGCCCAGCGCACCAAACCCCCTGGGGCATGCGACACCTCGCCAAGATCGGGAAACCCCGCATCTGCCTTCCGCGAACTACTCGGTGGCGCCCGCGCTACGCGCCGCGCTCTGGGGCCGTCTCCCGCCTGATCCACTCCAAGTAGTCCGGCGTCCCCTGAACGATCGGAACCGCCACGATTTCGGGCACCTCGTACGAGTGCAGCTCACGTACGCACGCCGCAAGCTCCTCGAAGCGGTCGGCGGTCGTCTTCATGAGCAGCAACCACTCCTCCGCCTGCTGGACTTCACCCTCCCACCAGTAGGTGGAGGAGATCTGCGCGACCACTTGGGCACACGCCGCCAGGCGTCGTGACACGACCGCCGATGCGATCCGGTCGGCCTCTTGCCGATTGTCCGTAGTGACGCGGACTTCAACCTCGTTGTTCATCAGCACTCCGAAATCACTTCTGCTCGTTTATTCATGACATGACTGAAACGCCCGGCGATCATCCTCGTACTGATCGCCGGGCGCTCTTCCGCCTTGCTCAGCGACAAGCCCTGCCGGTGTCGTCGGCGGCGCAGCAGACGGAGTCATCCTCCTTGGTGAGGGTGTCGGCGTCGGCCTTGACCACGTAGACCTCCCAGGGTTCGTTCCCGGGCCCGTGGACCCACACCTTGTCCTGAACGGCATAACAGCAGGTGGTGTCGTTCTCCTCGAACGTGGCCAAGCCGGCCTTCTTCAGGCGCTCGGCCGCGGCGGCGACCTGCGCGGTGTCCTCGACCTCGACGCCGAGATGGTCCATCCGCGTCGGCTTGCCCGCCTCACCCTCCAGCAGGACGAGCTTGAGCGGAGGCTCGGCGATCGCGAAGTTGGCGTAGCCGGGCCGCCGCTTGGCGGGCTCGACGCCGAACAGCTTGGAGTAGAACGCGACCGAGCCTTCGAGGTCGGCGACGCGCAGAGCGAGCTGAACACGGGACATGGGTGTCCTCCCTCGACCGTGAAGCAGGGGCAGCCGACACCGGCGCCACCTGATTCGATGAACTTCTAATCAACAGATACCCCGAGTTTGTGCGCCTGCCTAGATGTATGTCAAATTAGAGATATGTCGAAGCAAGAGCTGCCGATCATCGACGCAAGCGGGCCCGGCACGGCGTGCTGCGCGCCGCTGGCATGCAAGCCGTTGTCGGAGACCGAGGCAGCCGAGCTCGCCCCGCTGTTCAAGGCGATCGCAGACCCCGTACGGCTGCGCCTGCTGTCACTGATCGCCTGCCACGAGGGCGGGGAGACCTGCGTGTGCGATCTGACGGCGGCTTTCGACCTGACCCCGCCGACGATCAGCCACCACCTCAAGGTCCTCAAGCAGGCCGGGCTGATCGACTCCGAGCGCCGGGGCACGTGGGTGTACTACTGGATCAACCCCGAAGTCCTGACCCGCATGTCGGCCCTGATCAGCCCGGCGTCGCCCGCCCCCACCGGTACGGCGTGACCACGAGCACCGGCTCGGTTGAACCTTCCACTGTCGCCTTTCATCGTTTATCGTCGATGAACGATGAATGAAGGAACGAGGCCGCTCGACCGGGCCACCGCCGCCGAGTACGCCAGTTGGTTCAAGGCCCTGGCCGACGCCACCCGCATCCAGATCGTGACCCTGCTCGCCCGCGCCCAGAGGCCGATGGCGGTCAAAGAGATCGTGGAGGCCGTCGAGGTCGGGCAGTCGACTGTCTCCGCGCACCTGAAGGTGCTGGCCGAGGTGGGGTTCGTCCTGGTCGAGCGTCGCGGGACGGCCAGCCTGTACCGGATCAACGCCGCCTGCGTGGAGTGCTTCCCCACCGCCGCCGACGTCGTCATGGGCCGCCCCGTTCCCGACCCCGCGCCGTCCTGCTGAACGGAGAAGACGTGTCCGAGAACGTGGAAGCGGTCAGAGCGGGCGTGGTTTCTCGCTACGGCGAACTGGCCAAAGCCGTCCAGGCGGGCAAGCAGGTCATCGACTGCGAGTCACATGAGTTCACCGGCGGCTGCTTCGGCGCGGCCGGCTACGACGACACCACCGGCCTGCCCGACGGAGCCCTGCGGGCCAGCCTGGGATGCGGCAACCCGGTCGCCGTCGCCGGCCTCCGGCCCGGGGAAACCGTCCTCGACCTGGGATCGGGCGGCGGCATCGACGTCCTGCTGTCGGCCCGCAGAGTCGGCCCGGCCGGCAAGGCGTACGGCCTGGACGCCGCACCCGAGATGATCGAGCTGGCCAAGGCCAACGCCGGCGAGGCCGGAGCGACCAACGTCGAGTTCCTGCACGGCGACATCGAGGACATCCCGCTCCCCAACGGCAGCGTGGACGTCGTCATCTCCAACTGCGTGATCAACCTATCCGCCGACAAGCCCCGGGTGCTCGCCGAAGCGTTCCGCGTACTCAAACCCGGCGGCAGGCTCGGCGTCTGCGACGTCATCGCCGACGACGGCCTCGACCCCGCCCGGCGCGCCGAGGCCGAGCACCTCGTCGGCTGTACGGCCGGCACCCTCACCGAAGCCGAATACCGCGCTCTGCTCGCGGCGGCCGGGTTCACCACGTACACGATCACCCGCACCCACGCCGCGACCGGCGGCCTGCACGCGGCGATCATCCGGGCGGCCAAGCCCGCGGCGCCACCCGGCGTCACCATCCGCCCTATGCGGGAGGCCGACGCCGCCCAGGTCCTCGCCATCTACCAGGCCGGCCTCGACGGCGGGAACGCCAGCTTCGAGACCACGGCGCCCACCTGGCAAAAGTTCGACGCCGCGAAGCTGCCGCTCCACCGGCACGTCGCGGTCGACTCCGGCAGCGGACAGGTCATCGGCTGGATCGCGGTCAGCGCCGTCTCCAGCCGGTGTGTGTACGCCGGGGTGGTCGAGCACTCCGTCTACGTCCATCCGGACCACAGCGGCCGCGGAGTCGGGATGGCGCTGCTGAACGCCCTCATTCAGTCCACCGAGACCGAGGGCATCTGGACCATCCAGTCGGGCGTCTTCCCCGAGAACACCGCCAGCCTGCGCCTGCACGAAAAGGCCGGCTTCCGCGTCGTCGGCACCCGCCACCGCATCGGCCGCCACCACGACCGCTGGCGCGATGTGATCCTCCTCGAACGCCGCAGCACCGTTACAGGCCTTTGAGCACCCATTGCGCTGCCGAATTGCATTTCGTCGCACGGGCGCTGCTCAGCGTGACGATCACGTGTCCGGCCTGCACGCTTCAGCCCGGATCGCGGGGCTCTCACCTGAGGAACGGGTAACGCCGAACCAGCGCCGTGTTCCCCCACCACCTGCCGATTCCGAGTGTGTCCCCGGCGTGCACCAGAGCCAGTCCCGCTAAGACGAGTGCGTAGACGAGGCGGTAGTCCATGAACGGGTTGTGCTCGGGCGGCAGCTCGGCCGCCCACATGAGAACCAGCAGCAACCCGCCCAACACCGCCGTCAGGCGCAATCCGACTCCCAATATGAGCGCCACGCCGATGCCCAGCAAACCGAGCATGAAGAGCCAGTCCGCCCACGCATGCCCCGCCAGAGGAGAGAACACCGCCCCGAGGGGCTTCCTCACGGTGCCTTTGAAGTACCCGGTTGTCGGGCTCGCTCCCCCGATCCAGGCACGATCGGCAGGAGTGCCGAACCCCCAGCCGAAGGTCTTGTCCAAAAACGCCCAGAGAAACACCCAGCCGATCGAGATTCGGACCAGCGCCCAGATGTAGTCGCTTGGATGAGTGGCGGTGCCGCCCATGCGGTGCTTGGCAACGTGGACAGTGGCGGCATCGCCCTTCTTTCCAGAACCGGCCATCGCCGCCCCTCAAAGGTGTAACCGAGGAGTCCCGCCTGCGCGGCAGGGCATCTGAGTGGTCAGCTCGACGTGGGACACTGCTTGCCGAGCTTGGACAGCTCGCCCGAGAAAGCCTTCGCGTGCTTCAGTTCGTCGTTCGCGGTGTCCTTGAACACTTTGGCCGCCTCGGTGTCGCCGGCCGCTGAGGCCTGGCGGGCGTAACCGGGGTACATCTGCGTACCCTCGTGTGTCTCCCCCTTGATCGTCGAGCACAGATTCGTCCCGGTGTCGCGCACCGCGCCGGCCAGATTCGCCTGCTCGGCGAAGTGCTCGGTGCGCTCGACGGCGGCCGTCCGGTGGAACAGCTCGGCAAGTTCGGGTTGCCCGGTCTCCCGCGCCTTGTCGCCGTACAGGGTGTATTTGGCATAGGCGAGGGCTTCGCCCTTCATCGCCGTCCGCAGGTTTTCCAGCGTACGGGGGGAGGAGACCTTGGGCGGGCCGGCCTGGATCTCCACCGGCTTGGCCTGCACGTCGGTCGGGATCGTCGCACCGGACGGCGAGTCGGTGATGGCCTTCTCCGCCTGGAGGAACTTCTCACGGTGCTCGGCCTCGTCCTGACCGATTTCGGAGAAGAGCCTGGCGGCCTCCTGCTCGCCGTCCGCCTTGGCCTGCTCGGCGAACTTCTTATACATCGTCGTCGCCTCGTAGGTCTCACCGCTGGTGCTGTCACGGAGATTCGCCGCGTTGTCGCCGACCAGGCCGATCAGCTTCGCCTGCTCGGTGAAGTGTTCACGCAGTTCCGTGTGCGCGGTGCGCCGGTACAGCGCCGCCACATCGGGCAGGTTCTCCCTGTCCGCCTGCTTGGCGTAAGCGCGGTACGTCGCGTGCGCTAAGGCCTCGCCCTGCATCGCGTTCGTGACGTTGGTACGCGTCGACGGATCGACATCGTCCCCAAGGGGAACGGACGCCGCCGTCGCGCTCCCGGCCCCTACAGCGAGAAGGGTGACCGCGCCGGCAGTCGTAAGGCCGGCTCTCCAGAAGATGAAACCTCGGGTTCCCATGACGACCCCCCGGTGCGCGTGCGGTTCGGCTCGAACACGCCAACAAAGCACGTCCTCTGTCCAACGGCCGTGATCACGTCGGAATGACGGGTTCCCTGATCGTGGTACCCCTACGTACCAGCCGAACCTCCCAAACCACCGTGGGCTATGCCGTGATTAGGCAAAGGGGAAACGCCTCCGG
>JADGHC010000426.1 GCA_019689655.1 Microbispora sp. | reverse complement strand
AAAGTGACCCGCCCGACCCCGGTGCCCCTCGGAGTTCCGATCCGCATCGGCAAGACCGTCATCGAATTGCGCAAATGACCATCGCACTCCGCTACGCCGCTCGCTCGGACGTCGGACTCCTCCGTGAAGGCAACGAGGACTCGGCGTACGCCAGCGGCCGCCTGCTGGCCGTCGCAGACGGCATGGGCGGGCATGCCCACGGCGAGGTGGCCAGTTCGGTCGCCATCGCCGCACTGTCGTCCCTCGACCGGGACACCTTCGGCGGTGACCTGCTCAGCGCCATCGAGGCGGCGGTCCGTGACGCCAACCACCAGTTGCATGCGATGGTGGCCCGGGACCCCAGCCTGAAGGGCATGGGCACCACCCTCACCGCGATGCTCTGGAGCGGTTCCCGCTTCGCCCTGGTCCACGTGGGCGACTCCCGTGCGTACCTGCTCAGGAACGGCGAGCTGTACCAGATCACGCACGACCACACGCTGGTGCAGTCCCTCGTGGACGACGGGCGGATCACCCAGGAGGAGGCCGCCAACCATCCCCAGCGCTCGATCCTGCTGCGCGCGCTGGACGGCAGCGGCGAGGTCGACCCCGACCTGCAGGACCGGGAGGCCCAGGTGGGCGACCGCTACCTGCTGTGCTCGGACGGCCTGTCCACCGTGGTCAGCGCCGAGACCCTGCATCACACCCTGACCACGATCGACGACCCCGAGGACGTCGTCCGCCAGCTCATCGACCTCGCGAACCGGGGCGGCGGACCGGACAACATCACCTGCGTGGTCGCCGACGTGATCGAGGTGGACGACACGCAGCCGCCTTCGGGGGCGGCCGCCGTCGTGGGCGCGGCCGGCTCGGGCCGGCTGCACACCGTGGCACCGGACACCCCCGCCGCCCGGGCCACCACGGTCACCGCGCCCCAGCCCGTGATCACCGACGACGACCTGGACGACGAGCCCGTACGCGAGGCCCAGCCCCCACGGCGGGCGCGCAAGGGCAGATCGGGCCCGAAGCTGGCCATCGGTGTCCTGGTCGTCGCCGCCGCGCTCGGAGTCGGCGGCTATTTCGGTTACCAGTGGACCCAGAGCCAGTTCTACATCGGCGTCAAGGGTGACGAGCTCGTCGTCTTCCAGGGCGTCGACGCGGAGGTCGGGCCGGTGTCCTTCAAGAGGGTCGCCTACACCGACCACGTACGCGTCTCGTCGCTGCCGGCGGTGCAGCAGGACCAGGTCCGCAGCGGCATCCCGGTCGACGACCTGCAGGCCGGGATCGAGAAGATCAGGAGCTTCGGCGCCTCGGCGGCGGCCATGAAGGACGACCACGACGAGGCGACGCCGACCCCCGCGAGGTCCAGCAAGTGACTGCTGTCGAAGCCACGCCCGTACCGATGACCGCGAAGAGGCGGGGTGCCCAGCTGGGCATGCTCGCCTTCGCCGTGCTGATCGTGATGGGCGCGTACGCCAGCGTCGGGCTCGGGCTCAACGGCAAGGTCCCGTCCGGCATGCTCGGCTACGGCCTCGGCCTCGGCGGTCTCATGCTCGCGGCCTATCTGGTGCTCGCCAAGTGGGCGCCGTGGGCCGACCCCCTTCTGCTTCCCCTCGTGACGCTCGTCAACGGCGTCGGCCTGGTGATGATCTACCGGCTGCAGGAGGGCGGCATCAAGGACGCCTCCGCCGCCAACCAGCTCATGTGGACGGCGCTCGGCGTGGTGATGTTCTCCGCGACCCTGATCGTGTTGAAGGACCACCGCACCTTGCAGCGCTTCACCTACACCGCCGGGTTCGCCGGAGTCGTGCTGCTCATCCTGCCCGTGCTGCCCTTCATCGGGGCGGAGCACTACGGCGCCAGGATCTGGATGAACCTCGGTCCGTTCTCCCTCCAGCCGGGCGAGTTCGCCAAGCTGGCCCTCGTCGTCTTCTTCGCCGGCTATCTGGTGGCCAAGCGCGACGTGCTGGCCCTGGCCGGCCGCAGGCTGCTGTTCATCGATCTGCCCCGGGCCCGCGACCTCGGGCCGGTGCTGATCACCTGGGCCGTCAGCATCGCGGTCCTCGTCGCGGAGAAGGACCTCGGCACCTCGCTGCTGCTGTTCGGCGCGTTCATCGCGATGCTCTACATCGCCACCCAGCGCACGTCCTGGGTGCTCATCGGCTTCCTGCTGTTCGTCGGCGGCGCCTTCCTCGCCGGGCAGATCTTCACCCACGTGCAGGCCCGCTTCGACGGATGGCTGCACGCCGACTCGCCCGAGGTCTACAACGCCGGCACCAGCTACCAGCTCATGCAGGGGCTGTTCTCGATCGGGTCGGGCGGCATCCTCGGCACCGGGCTCGGGCGGGGCCACCCCGGCCTGACCCCCTTCTCGTTCTCCGACTTCATCTTCGACGCCACCGGCGAGGAGCTGGGCCTGACCGGCCTGATGGCCATCCTCATGGTGTACGCGCTCATCGTCGAGCGGGGGCTGCGCACGGCCCTGGCGGCGCGAGACCCGTTCTCCAAGCTGCTCGCGGGCGGTCTGTCGTTCATCCTGGCCTGGCAGGTGTTCATCATCGTCGGCGGCGTGACCCGGCTGATCCCGCTGACCGGTCTGGTGACGCCGTTCATGTCCGCGGGCGGCTCGGCGCTGCTGGCCAACTGGATGCTCATCGCGGCACTCGTACGGATGTCCGACGCGGCCCGCCGGCCGCCGCCGCAGGCGATCCAGGACGAGGGACTGACGCAGGTGATGCAGCGATGAACAGCCCGCTCAAGCGCGTCGCCGTAGCCTGCCTGCTCATGTTCGGCCTGCTCATGGCCAACGTGACCTATCTGGGCGCGGTGAAGGCCGAGAGCCTGCGCAACGACTCGCGCAACGTGCGCATGCTGTACGCCCGCTACAGCGTCGACCGCGGCTGGATCACCGCCGACAACGGCAAGACGACGCTGGCCAAGACGGTGGACACCGGGGACAAGCAGTTCCGGTTCGAGCGCGAGTACCCGCTCGGCAAGCCGTTCACGCACGTGGTCGGCTGGTTCGCGCCGGAGAGCTCCTCGGGCATCGAGGCCGCGATGAACCGTTACCTCGACGGCAGCCACCCCGACCTGGTCGTCCGCCGGGCGATCGACATGGTCAGCGGCAAGCCCGCCAAGGGCGCGAGCGTCGATCTCACGCTGAACACCAAGGCCCAGGAGATCGCGTACAGGGACCTGGCGGGCACCGGCAAGCGCGGCGCGGTCGTCGCGATCGAGCCGAAGACCGGCAAGATCCTGACGATGGTGTCGGTGCCGTCGTACGACCCGAACCCGCTGGCCAAGGTCGACAAGGCGGCGGTCAACAAGGCCTACAACAGGCTCGACAAGGACGAGAACAAGCCGCTGCTCAACCGAGCCATCAACCTGACGTTCGCCCCGGGGTCCACGTTCAAGACCGTGACCTCCGCGGCCTACCTCAGCGAGGACGAGTCGCGCGACGAGAACACCATGGTCGACGCGCCCGACTCGCTGCCGCTGCCGGGCACGAACATCTCGCTGCCCAACTACCACGGCGAGTCGTGCGGCGGCCGGGCGACGCTGGTGCAGGCGCTCACCATCTCCTGCAACACGCCGTTCGCGATCATGGGCATGGAGGTCGGCTACGACAAGCTGAAGGAGCAGGCCGAGAAGTTCGGGGTCGGCCAGCAGCTGGAGATCCCGCTGAAGGTCGCGCCCAGCGACATCGGCCCCGACGAGGGCAAGGCCGCCCTCGCCAAGACCGCGATCGGCCAGCAGAGCAACCAGATGACCCCGCTGCAGATGGCGATGGTCGCGGCCGGCATCGCCAACCAGGGCACGGTCATGAAGCCGTACCTGGTCAACAAGATCATGGGGCCCGACGGCTCGGAGATCGACGTGACCGAGCCCGAGGAGCTGGACGAGGCGGTCACCCCCGAGGTGGCGAGCGAGCTGACCAAGATGATGATCAGCGTGGTCGAGCACGGCACGGGCTCGGCCGCCAGGCTCCCCGGCATCACCGTGGCGGGCAAGACCGGCACGGCGGAGACGCTGCCGGGCAAGCCGTCGCACGCGTGGTTCATCTCCTTCGCGCCGGTCGGCGACCCGAAGGTCGCCGTGGCGGTCTTCGTGGAGTCCGGCAGCGCCGGCAACGACGCCACGGGCGGCGCGGTGGCCGCGCCGATCGCCCACGACGTCATGCAGGCGGTGCTGGGACAGTGACCGGCACCGTGCTCGGCGGACGATACCGGCTGACCTCCCTCATCGCCGCGGGCGGCATGGGTGAGGTCTGGCGGGCCGACGACGAGCTGCTCGGCCGGGAGGTGGCGGTCAAGCTCCTCGGCCGCCACGTGGCGGGCGACGCCACCTTCCGCGACCGGTTCCGCTCCGAGGCCAGGATCACCGCCGCCCTGACCGACCCCGGCATCGCCCAGGTCTTCGACTACGGCGAGACCGACGGCCTCGCCTACCTGGTGATGGAACTGGTCAGGGGTGAGCCGCTGTCGGCCATCCTCGCCCGCAACGGCGCCCTCGGGGCGGACATCACGCTCGACATCGTCGAGCAGGCCGGGCGTGGCCTGCACGCGGCCCACCGGGCCGGGGTGATCCATCGCGACATCAAGCCCGGCAACCTGCTCGTCACCGAGGCCGGCCAGGTGAAGATCACCGACTTCGGCATCGCCCGCGCGCTGGAGGCGGCGCCGCTGACCGCGACCGGCACCATCGTCGGCACCGCCCAGTACGTGAGCCCGGAGCAGGCGTCCGGCACGACCCTCACCCCGGCGAGCGACATCTACTCGCTCGGGGTGGTGGCCTACGAATGCCTCGCGGGCCACCCGCCGTTCACCGCCGAGACCCCGGTGGCGCTCGCGCTGCGGCACATCAACGACACGCCCGCGCCGCTGCCGGAGCACGTGCCCGCACCGGTGGCGGCCCTCGTCATGTCCATGCTGGCGAAGGATCCCGCGGCGCGGCCGGAGACCGGACCGGTGCTCCTCGACAAGGTGCGGACGCTGCGGGAGGCCCTGGCGGGCGGCACGGCCCCGACCGCGGTCCTCGGTTCGCTGACCGACCCCCGCGGCTTCCCCATGGCGCCGCGGCGGACCCCGGGTCCCGCCACGGCGCGCCCCGCGGGCGTCCCCGACGCCCGTACGCGACGCCCCGGAGGGCGGCGACGCCGTCCCGCGGCCCTGATCCTCGCGACGGCGGGCTGCGCCGCCGCGGTCGGCGCCGGGGTGCTCGCCTTCACCACCACCCACTCCGGCGACACACCACCGGACACCGGTGAGACGGTCGCGCCCGTCTCGCCGTCTCCTTCGCCGTCGCCATCGCCGTCGGCGGCGCATACCCACAGGTCGGAGCTTCCCCGGACGTTTCCGCCGACGGCACCGGTGATGTCGGACGAGCCGAGCGCGGCTCCGTCGGCTACCGTAGGCAGGTCGGCATCACCCACCCAATCGCCCACACCGGCTTCGTC
>JADGHC010000425.1 GCA_019689655.1 Microbispora sp. | reverse complement strand
GCTGGCGTTCAGGTCGGCTCGCGGGATGAGCGCGGGCCCGGCCGGCAGGGTGGCGGACGCGGCGATCATGGTGAACCTGCTGGCGGGGCTCGGGCTGTCGATGGCGATGGCGGACCGGTTCCGGTGGCATCGCCGTACCGGACTGGCGGATCTGCTCGCGGCGACGCCGGGCAGCGCGTCGGCGCGGCTGGCGGGCACGCTCGCGGGCTCCGTGGCGGTGGCGCTCGCGCCCCCCGCGGCCGCCCTGCTGATCTTCGGCGCCGTCACGGCGGTGCGGACCGGAGCGGTGAGCCCGGCCGCCACGGCCGTGGCATCCGTCGTCGTGATCCTCCTGCCGGCCGGGCTGCTGATCGGCGCGTTCAGCGCGCTGGCGGGGCTCGTGCTGCCGGTGACGATCGCACGGATCGGCGCGGCCGGCGCCTGGGCGTGGGCCACGGTGCTCAACCCGCGGGTGCTGCCGGTCCCGACGGTGTCGTACACGATGTTCTCCCCTGCCGGCGGTTTCCCCGCCGTCGCCTGGCTGGGGGCGCCACGCGGCAGCGCCGTGCTGAACGGCGAGCAGGTGGGCGCGGGCGCGGCGGCCCTGAACGTCCTCACGGTGCTGGCGTGCACGGTGGTGCTGCTGGCCGTGGCTCGGATCTGGACGGAGCGTTACCGGTGAACATCGGCATCAGCATCACCGACCTGACCAAGCGTTACCGGCGCGGCGAAAGGCCGGCCCTCGACGGGGTGACCCTGACCATCGGCGGCGGCATGACCGCGCTGCTGGGGGCCAACGGCGCCGGGAAGACGACACTCATGCGCATCTGCGTGGGCGTGCTGCGGCCGGACGGCGGCCGCGTGGTGATCGGCGGCCACGACCTCGCGACGGCGGCCGGGCGCAGGGCGGTCAAGCGGATCCTGGGCTACCTGCCGCAAGAACTCGCGATGTACGACGACCTCACCGGGCGGGAGTTCCTCGACTACGTCGCCCTGCTGAAAGGCGTCGACGACAAGCGGGTCCGCCGCGACCAGATCGAGCGGATGCTCGAGCTGACCGGCCTGTCCGAGCACGCCGGGCGGAGGATCGGCGGTTACTCGGGCGGGATGAAGCGGCGGCTCGGCATCGCCCAGGCGTTGCTGGCGGACCCGAGCCTGATCGTCGTCGACGAGCCGACGGCCGGGCTGGACCCCTCGGAACGGATGCGCTTCCGCTCGCTGCTGGCCGGCCTGGGCGGAGCACGGCGCACGGTCGTGCTGTCCACCCACATCCTCGACGACGCCGCACAGACCTGCCCCAACACGATCGTGCTGCACCGGGGCAAAATCGCTTATCAGGGCAGCACCGCGGGCCTGGCCGCGGTCGCCGAGGGCCGCACCTATCTGCTGCCTCCCGGAGCCCCGGTGCCGCCCGGGGCCGTGGTGGTCAACGCGGCGGCCGAGGCGGAGGGCACGCGTTACCGGGTGATCAGCGCGCATCCTCCGGCCGGCGTCACCCCCATCGCGCCGACTCTCGAAGACGGGTACGCGGCGCTGCTACAGCTCGACGGACAGCCCGAAACGGGGGCGCGGCGCTGATCGCCGTGCCAACGCCACGGCGCCGGTCGCCCGGCGATGCTCGGGCGCCGGATCGGCATCCGGGCCGTGCTCCGTGCCGAGGCCGGTAGCCGCCGAGGATGGGGAGAGCCCCTGTCTCCCTTCCCCGGACCCGGCAGGGCTCGACGTCCACGGGCCGCGCGGTCAGCCGGCGGACAGCCGTGGCCGGCGGGCCAGCCAGACGGCCGTGGCCAGCAGCGCCACGGCGCACGAGAGCATCCACGGGTGCGTGCCGGACACCAGGGCGTCACCCGGTCCGCGTACCCAGCCGAGCAGCCAGACCACCACTCCCGCCGTCGTGCCGAAGGCGGGCGACCGCCAGATCGCGAAGACGGCACCCGCGCCCGCCGCCAGCAGGGCGCGGCCGAGCCAGCCGGCGACGACGGCGGCCAGCCCCGCGGCGGCGCCGGCCGCCACGAGGATGCCGGAGGCGGCGACCGAGAGCGCGAGGTCGATCCCCAGGACGAGCACGAGCCTGGTGGCGAACGCCGTAGCGGGAGAGATCGGCATCGCCGACAGCAGCTCAAGGCGGGGGTCCGACCGGTGCGAGCACGCCGTGACCGCGCCCAGAAGCAGCACGACCGTCACCACCGCGCTGAACAGTTGCACGACCGCCCCCGGGGTCGGCGCCGTCCGGGCGAGCACCACCGCGGCGGCCAGGCCGGCCGTGGTCAGCGGGCCGAGCGACCGCGGCATCAGCCGTGCCTGCGCCGCCACGAGCCCGGCGGCCAGCCGCCACGAGGCGCGAAGCGACGGGCCGGGCATGGTCGCCTTCCGGCGATGTCCGGCGATCTCCGGCAGCCGGCCCAGCAGGTCGTCGTAGGCCGGAACCACCACCGGCCCCAGCAGCTCCTCGTCGGCCGCACGGACCGCGGCGGCCAGGGCGTCCCGATCGCGATCACCTGTCACCAGTCCGCCCCCTTTTCGATCGTGCCGCTTTCGTCAGCGTCTCCGTCAGCAGCCGGCGGGCCGTCCACATGCGGCTCTTCACCGTGCCCGTCGGAACTCCAAGCACTTCGGCCGCCTGCGGATAGGAAAGATCCTCGGCGAGCACGAGCACCAGCACCTCACGCAGGTGCTCGGGCAGTTCCTTCACCGCGGCCACCAGGTCCCGCCGCTCGGCCCGGGCCAGCACCTGCTCCTCCACGGCGGGCTCGACGTCGGGCACCTCCGCCGCCTGCTCCAGCTCCACCTGGACGGGTTCGGCCCGCCGGAGCCGGTTGTGCGCCTGGCGCCGCGCTACCCCCAGCAACCAGGCGCGGACCGACGCCTCTCCCCGGTAGCCGCCGGCCGAGCGCCACACCGCCAGCCATGCCTCCTGGAGGATTTCCTCCGCGACCTCCCGGTCCGAGGTGAGCCGCCGGATGAGCCGCAACATCGCGGCGGCATGGGTCTCGTACAGCGCGCGCAGCGCGGCCTCCTCGCCGTCGGCCACGCGTCGCATGAGAACCCGGTCCTCGGCCTCGGCGGAGAGCCCGGGTGTGTCCAGCTGCTGCACACGTTCGTACGTAGCGCCGGCCGCCGTACCGGTTCGACGGAATCTACGACGTGGCGGCACGCCTGCACTCCGTCCGGGCTCGTGTCATTCCTCGCTTCAACCGGTCACCTGCCGGCGGGGACGAACCGGCCGCTCCGCACCCGCTACGTACGGCGGGAAAGGAGTGATGCGGATGAACGACCACGACCCGACCGGGATCCCGCCCGGCCGGCCGCACCCGGGGACTACCGTCCACCCGGCCGACTCCCCTTCGATGACGACCCTGATCTCCACAGAGCTGATCAGACTCCGCTCCGGCTTCATCGGCTGGTACACGCTGCTGTCGCCGATCGTGATCGCGATCCCGCTCTACCTCGGCTCGATCTTCTCTCCGGAGGGCCGGTCCGGTCGCCTCTGGGAGACCTTCAGCAACGTGACCCTGGAGTTTTGGGGCGTGCTGATTCCGATGTCGGCCGGCCTGATCGCGGCCCTGTCGGTCCGTGCCGACGCCGAGCCCTGGCGCTTCCTGTTCTCGTACGCCATCCCGCGCCGGCGCTACTTCACCGCGAAGGTGTCCGCGCTGGCCATCGCCCAGTTCGTGTCGGCGACCATCCTGGTCGTGATGCTGGCCGGAGGCGCGCTGCTGACCGGGCAGCTCGCCGACGTCGCCCCGATGATCGTGAGTTCCGCCTACCTGCCGTGGGCGGCCGGACTGGCGGTGACCGCGCTCGCCGTCCTCGTCTGCGTCATCTGGGGTCTCGGCCCCGGTGTCGCCCTCGGCGTGGCCGGGATGATGGCCGGCGCGCTCATCTCCGACAAGTCGTTCTGGTACGCCGTTCCGCCCGCCTGGCCAATGCGGGTCATCCTCCCGCTCGCCGGCATCCACCCCAACGGCCTGGCGCTGGACGCCGACAGCCCCCTCCACGACACGGGGGTCATCCCGCTGGCCGTCGCGCTGTCGGCCGCGGCGACGATCGTGATCCTGGCCGTCGGCGGCCGGTACCTGGCCCGCAAGGAGGTCTGACATGCCCGCGCTGGAAATCAGGGACCTGCACAAGCACTACGAAGGCTTCCACGCGCTCGACGGGGCGAACCTCACCGTGCCGGAAGGCTCTCTTTACGGGCTGCTCGGCCCCAACGGCGCGGGCAAGACGACCCTGATGAAGGCGGTCGCCGGCCTGCGACGCCCGACCTCGGGCCGGATCACCCTCTTCGGGCGGCCACATGAGCGGCGGCTGCTGATCCAGGTCGGTGCGCTGCTCGAGTCGCCGGGTCTGTGGCCGCAGCTCGACGCGGTCACCCACCTGCGCATCCACGCCCGCCTGCGCGGGGTGCCGGCGCGCCGCATCGACGAGGTGCTGAGCCTGATGAACCTCACCGAGGTCGGCACCCGCAAGGTCGCGAAATACTCCCTCGGCATGCGGTGGCGGCTCGGCATCGCGATCGCCCTGCTGGGGCGGCCCCGGCTGGTCGTGCTCGACGAGCCGATGAACGGGCTCGACCCGGTCGGCATCAGGGACATGCGGGCGACCCTGCGCTCGCTGACCGCCGCCGGGACCACCGTCATGGTCTCCAGCCATCAGCTTGCGGAGATCGCACACATCTGCGATCACGTCGGAGTGCTGGTGGCCGGGCGCACCGCGTACGAGGGCCCGCTGGGCGGCCTCGCCGTGAACGGCGACCTCGAACAGGGCTTCTTCCGCCTGCTGGAGGAGGCGGGTTCCACGGTGCGCTGACCCGGCCCCCGGAACCACTCCGTCATGGGCGGCGATGGCGACCATGAGGCGCATGGCCGCTTCGAGCTGTGGAAAACCACAGGGCCGGGGCGCACGAGGCCGGTGACGGCCCGCCGTACAAAACGGTCGACGAGCCGCCCCGGAAGTCGAAAACTTTCCGGTGAACCCGCCGAGTACGTCGAGGCAGGAGGGGTTCCGTCCCCTCCGTACGGCACCTCGCAGGCCGCCGTCTCCGTGAACTGACTGGTGATTGAGGGTCTTGACGTACCGCAAACGGGTTTCTATGGTCTGCATTACTTTCGTAACACGATCGAAAACTTTCGGGCGATCTTCGTCGTTCGAAGATGGAGTCACCGTGGTCAACCGGCACCGGCACGGGTTGCGCAGTTCCACCGGCCGCGATGGGCCGTCGGCCGGAGGCAGCGCCTGTCGTCACCGCCCGCCGGTGCCGACCTGACTACCGGGCGGGGCGGGCCCGACCGCCCGGCGGGGCCGACCTGACCGCGGTACCCCATCACCCCCCTTTCACCCCCGAGGAGTTCGTGTGCTTCGTTCCGCACTGTCCATCGGCGTCCTGAGCGCCACGGTCCTGCTGAGCGGGGCGGCCCTCACCGGCTCGGCCTCCGCCGTACCCGGCCCCGCCCCTCTTC
>JADGHC010000019.1 GCA_019689655.1 Microbispora sp. | reverse complement strand
CGGCACGGGGGCCGGCGTGATCGTCCCGTTCGCGGCGGCGCCAGCCGGGCGTCAGGGACACCGGCGGGCGTCAGGGACATCAGCCGGGCGTCAGGGACATCAGCCGGGCGTCAGGGACAGCAGCGCGGCGACCCGCGCCGTGGCGGGGCCGACGCCCAGGGCCAGGGCCTCGCGCAGGTCCTCCACCGTGTCCACGTCCCTGCGTACGGACGCGATCCCCGGCAGGGCCAGTTCCTTGGCCCCCCGGGACAGATGCCTGGCCCTCGACTCGCCGCCGAACCCCGGCCGGAACGGCACGCCCGGCCGTACGCCGTAGAACGTGGTGCCGATCTCGGCGGCGTCGGGGACGAACGACTGATCGAACTCCAGCGCCGCGGCGAGCGCCGTCTCCAGCTCCGCGGGCCGCAGTGCGGGCAGGTCGGCCTGCAGGGCACCGACGGCGTCGCCCGGCGCGAGCCGTACGGCCTCCTCGGCGCCGGCCTTGAGCGCGGTGTTGAGCCCCCGGTCCGGATCGGCCACCACATGGGCGCCCAGCGCGGCCAGCCGCCGCGCCGGCAGCGGGTCGGCCGTCACGACCACCACGCGCGCCACCAGCGGGCAGCGCAGCGCCGCCGCCACGGTGTCGGAGGCGACCGCGACCGCGAGATCCGTCCGGTACGGCCCGGCCGCCGCGGCGAGCCGTGTCTTGGCCCGGATCAGGGTCTTCACCGGGACCACTATTGACCATCGCGCGAGGTGCATGCTTGTAGCATCCCGCCTCGACATCGCCCACGGCCAACCGGGAGACTTGTCCCGGATCCCGGTGATTTTGGAGACCCTGTGAGCCACCCCAGCGAGCGTTCGCCCGACTCGACCACCCCCGTGCCCGCCCCGACCACGCCGAGTCGCCGTGCCGGACGGCCGCCGCGCTTCTGGGAGATGCTCGCGGTCGTCGTCGTCAAGCCGATCTCGCGGCTGTTCGTGAAGCGGAGGTGGCGCGGCGGGGAGAACATCCCCCGCACCGGCGGCCTGATCATCGCGGCCAACCATCTGTCGTGGTCCGACCCCGTGCTGTTGTCGCACTTCCTGTACAACAACGGGCGGTGGCCGACGATCCTGGCGAAGTCCGGGCTTTTCCGGATTCGCGGGCTCGGTCACGCCATCGCCCAGCTTCAGGCCATTCCCGTCGAGCGGAACAGCACCGAGGCCACCAAGTCGCTCAAGATCGCCGAGGAGCGGCTGCGGAACGGCGCCTGCATCCTGTTCTACCCGGAAGGCACGATCACCCGCGATCCCGACCTGTGGCCCATGGTCGGCAAGACCGGCGCCGCCCGGCTGGCCCTCGCGACCGGCGTGCCGGTGATCCCGATCGCCCACTGGGGCGCGCAGGAGCTGCTGCCGTACGGGGAGAAGAAGCCCCGGCTGCTGCCCCGCAAGACCTTCCACGTGCTCGCCGGGCCGCCGGTCGACCTGTCCAAGTACGCCGGGCAGCCCATGCGCGGCTCGGTCCTGCGCGAGGCGACCGCGGACATCATGGCCGCCATCACCGGCCTGCTCGCCGAGATTCGGGATGAGAAGGCGCCCGAGGTCCCCTATGACCCCAAG
The DNA here is from genome assembly GCA_019689655.1 of Microbispora sp. GTDB lineage: Bacteria > Actinomycetota > Actinomycetes > Streptosporangiales > Streptosporangiaceae > Microbispora. Next base: position 23,211 of record JADGHC010000019.1, on the reverse strand, counting down.
AATGCGGCCAACGGCTGAGCGGAGCGTACGGTGAGGGGGAGAGCGCGAAGCAAGGAGAGTGGTGCGGCCAGTGAGCAAGGCGGCTGTTTTCGGAACGGGCTCGTGGGGCACCACGTTCGCCATGATCCTCGCCGAGGCCGGCACACCCGCGACCTTGTGGGGCAGACGGGCGGCGATCGTGGACGCGATCAACGAGACCCGGGAGAACCCCGAGTATCTGCCGGGGACGCGGCTGCCCGACACGATTCGCGCCACGACGGACCCCGCCGAGGCCATGGACGGCGCGGACTTCGTGGTCCTCGCGGTGCCGTCCCAGACGCTGCGTGCCAACCTCCTGGGGTGGAAGCGCCACATTCCCCGCGAGGCCGTGCTGGTCAGCCTCATGAAGGGGGTCGAGCTCGGCACCTGCAAGCGGATGAGCGAGGTCATCTGCGAGGTCGCCGAGGTGCCCGAGAGCCGGGTGGCCGTGGTCTCCGGGCCCAACCTGGTCCCGGAGCTCGCCCGGCGGCAGCCCGCCGCGGCCGTCGTCGCCTGCTCGGACGGGGAGGTGGCCGCCCGGCTCCGGGAGGCGTGCCATCTGCCGTGGTTCCGGACGTACACGAATCCGGACGTGGTGGGCGTCGAACTGGGCGGGGCGGTCAAGAACGTCATCGCGCTGGCCGTCGGGATCGCGGCCGGCATGGGCCTGGGTGACAACGTCCGGGCGACGCTCATGACCCGCGGGCTGGCCGAGATCGCCCGGCTGGGCGCGGTGCTCGGGGCGGACCCGCACACCTTCGCCGGCCTCGCCGGCATGGGCGACCTCGTGGCCACCTGCACCTCGCCGCTGTCGCGCAACCGCACGTTCGGCGAGAACCTGGGCCGCGGCATGACGATGGCCGAGGTCGTCGCGGCCACCAAGCAGACGGCCGAGGGCGTCAAGACGTGCGAGTCGGTGCTCGAGCTGGCCAGGAAGCACGATGTGGAGATGCCGATCACCGAGGTGGTCGTCGGCGTCGTCCACGACGGCATGACGCCCGGTGAGGCCGCCATGCTGCTGATGTCGCGTACTCCCAAGCCCGAGCGCTATGGCGTCTGACCACGGGGACGCGTAGGCTCACGACGCGCGGCTGACAAGCCGTTTTGCCCCCTCGAACACGGTAGATTCGGGCATCATGAATGAGGATCGCGAGTCCCCGTCACGCGTGCGCGTGGCAGTCGTCTTCGGCGGACGCAACTCCGAGCACGCCGTTTCCCTGATGGGCGCCGGCAGTGTGCTCGAAGCCATCGACCGGTCGAAGTACGAGGTCATCCCCATCGGCATCGCCCAGGACGGGCGCTGGGTGCTGGCGTCGAGCAGCCAGACGTACGCGATTGAGCCCGGCCGGCTGCCCGTCGTGGAGGATTCGGGCACGGAGCTCGCGCTTCCCGGGGACTCCGGCGCCCTCGTGGCCCTCCAGCCCGGTGAGGTCCCGCGCGCGCTCGGCCGGGTAGACGTCGTGTTCCCCGTGCTGCACGGCCCGTTCGGCGAGGACGGGACGATCCAGGGCCTGCTGGAGATGGCCGGCGTCCGCTACGTGGGCTCCGGCGTGCTGGCCAGCGCGGTCGGCATGGACAAGGCGTACATGAAGCTGGTGCTGCGCGCCTCCGGGCTGCCCGTCGGCCCGTTCGTGGTCGTACGGGACCGCGACTGGCGGCTCGACCGCGGCCGGGTGCTCAAGGAGATCGAGGAGCTGGGCTGGCCGGTGTTCGTCAAGCCGGCCAGGGCCGGGTCGTCACAGGGCATTTCCAAGGCCCACGATCAGGAGTCGCTGGAGGCGGCGGTCGAACTCGCCCGCGAGCACGACCCGAAGGTGCTGGTCGAGGCCGCCATCGTCGGCCGGGAGATCGAGTGCGCGGTGCTGGAGTCGCTCGGCGACGCCGCCCCCGAGGCGAGCGTGCCCGGCGAGGTGCTCGTCCACGGCGACCGCGAGTTCTTCGACTTCGAGGCCAAGTACTACCCCGACCAGATGTCGCTCCAGGTGCCGGCCGACATCCCCGCCGAGGTGGCGGAGACGCTGCGGTCCATGGCGGTGCGCGCCTTCGAGGCGCTCGGCTGCGAGGGCCTGTCGCGGGTCGACTTCTTCTACACGCCGTCCGGTGAGCTGATCGTCAACGAGATCAACACGATGCCGGGCTTCACGTCGCTGTCGGTCGCGCCGCAGCTGTGGGCCGCCACCGGCCTGCCGTACGCCGACCTGGTCGATCGGTTGATCCAGCTCGCGCTGCGCCGCCCGGCGGGGCTGCGGTAATCACTCGGGGATGTTCGCTTTGATCGGCTCGGCCAGGTCGACCAGCACGGCCCCGGGCTCCTGCTCCTTCCCGATGGTCACCTCGACGTACGCGACCCGGTTGGTGCAGGTGAACAGCGCCGGCCGGCGCGGGTCCTGGAACCAGCCGACGCCGTTGACGTCGGCGACCTGCGCCGTCGGTTCCATCGCGGCCGGCCGGGGCACGCCGCAGCGCAGGGCGATCTGGCCGTCGCCCCAGACGGCGACGTACGGCGAGGGGGGTTCGGAGTCGGTCCGGTTCAGCCCCTCAAGCGTCTTCGGCAGCGCCGCGCCGAGCTTGCGGCAGGCCGCCGCCGCCTCGCCCGCCGGCGTGGGCGGCTCCACGCGCACCGCGGACGAGCAGCCGGTCAGCAGGGCGAGCGCCAGGACCGCGACTCCCGACGCGGCGCGTATCGGCCTCTTCGCCCCTCGCATCGTCTCCCCGGCTCGTGTCCCGCTCAGATGTGGACGATCGGACACGTCAGTGTACGGGTGATGCCCTGGACGGCCTGAATCTGGGCCACCACGAGCTTGCCGAGCTCGTCGACGTTGTTGGCCTGGGCACGGACGATCACGTCGTAGGGACCGGTGACATCCTCGGCCTGTGTCACCCCGGGGATGGAGGCGATCTGCTCCGCCACGTTCGCGGCCCTGCCGACCTCGGTCTGGATAAGGATGTAGGCCTGCACCATGACGCCCTCCGGGTAGAGATCAGTGCCGGAGCGTAACCGTACCTCGAATGCACAAGGGGTGTGCCATCAGAGTCGGAGATCTCGGCGAATTCGGAGTCATTCAGCGGATATCGGGACGCCTTCCGCGGACCGCGGCCGTACTGCTGGGTCCCGGCGACGATGCCGCGGTCCTGAAAGCCCCCGATGGGCGGGTTGTCGTGAGCACGGATCTACTGATCGAGGGTAGGCACTTCCGTCGCGACTGGTCGAGTGGCTACGACATCGGACGTAAGGCGGCAGCACAGAATCTTTCCGACATCGTTGCCATGGGGGCCGATCCCACCGCCCTCGTGGTCGGCCTGGGGCTGCCCGCGGACGTCCCCACCGACTGGCTGGACGCGCTGACCGACGGCTTCCGCGACGAGTGCGACCTGGTGGGGGCGGCGGTCGCGGGAGGCGACATCGCCCGCTCGGAGAGCGTCGTGCTCGGCGTGACCGCGCTGGGTGATCTCGGTGGCCGGGCTCCGGTGACCCGGGCGGGCGCGCGTCCCGGTGACGTCGTCGCCGTCGCGGGCCGGCTCGGGTTCGCCGCGGCCGGCCTGGCCCTGTTCGGGGCGGCGGTGGCCGGTGACACCCCGGATCTCGCGACCCTGCTGGAGGCGCATCGCCGTCCCCGGCCGCCGTACCCCTGCGGGCCGCAGGCCGCGCGGCTCGGCGCGACCGCGATGCTCGACGTCAGCGACGGCCTGCTGCAGGACCTGGGGCATGTGGCCGAGGCGAGCGGGGTGGCCGTCGAGCTGGACGCCGCCGCCCTGCCGGTGGCGCGGGAGCTGTCCACGGCGGCGCGCGCGCTGGGCGCCGATCCCCTGGAGTGGGTGCTGACCGGCGGCGAGGACCACGCCCTGGTCGCGACGTTCCCTCCCGAGGTACGGCTGCCGCCGGAGTGGACCCGCGTGGGAGTGGTCGGCGAGGGCCGTGGGGTGCGGGTCGACGGGCAGACCCGGACCGAAGGGGGATGGGATCACTTTCGTGGATGATGTGGAATTTGTGACAAAGGTGTATTTGGTCTGTTATTAAGTATGGCGGTCGGCAACAGGAAGGACCGCTATGGGCCGTCACACGGTAGGACGCAACGCACGAGAGGGGCAGCCCTCGCCCGGCAACCGGCCCGGGATGGCCGCCGGCCCGGACGACCCGGCCCTGCGTCTTCCGCGGGGTGAGGCCACACAGACCCTTCCCGTGACCGCGTACGCCGGGCCGGAGACGACCGCCGGGAGCCCGCCCTGGCCCGTGCCGCCCGCCGAGGCGGCGGGCAACGGCGTGCCGTGGCCGGTGCCGCCCTCGGAGTCGACGGCCCGGATGTTCGCCGCGCTGTCGCCCGAGAGCCTGGAGTCGGAGAACCCGGAGCCGGTGGGCCGGGCGTCGTCCCGTCTTCGCGCCCCGTCCGATCGTCTCGTGGCGTCCGGCCCGCCAAGAGACCCGGGTCCGGCCGGACCGGCCCGGGACGACCGGAACGAGCAGCCCAGACGCCTGCGGCGGGCGGCGCTCGTGTCGGGGCTGTCCGTGCTGCTGGCCGTGGGCGTCACGACCGGCGGCGCACGGCTGCTCGCCGGGCGGACCTCCCTGACCCTGGACCAGCCGACGACGGCCTGCCCGGCCTCCGAGGCCTGCGCCGCGGAAGGCGCGCCGGCGTCGGGCCCGCTCGGCGGCACGACGGTTTCCGGCGAGCCCACCGGCGACCCGGCCGGGACCGGCCGGGAGGACGGCAACCGGGGTGACGGCGGGCAAAGCGACACCGGACACGACGGGCAGAAGAGCACGCGGCAGGACGGCTCAGGGCGGGACGGCTCGGCGCAGACCCGGGCCACACCGGCTCCCCCGGCGGCCTCCGCGGCCCCGGAACGCGACCACCCCCGTGCCCGTACGCACGCCCCGTCGTCGAGCAGTGCCCCGCGCGCGTCGTCCCACCCGAAGGTGGGCGATGCCGCCTCCGCCGTGGTCGTCGACGGCACCGCGGACACCGGTGGCGAGGCCGCGCCGGACGACACCGAGTACGGCGGGAACGGTGCGGACGACGCCGGGACGACGGACATGGCGCGGGCGGAGTCCGCTCCCGCGGGCGGAGCCGTCCAAGTGAGGTTCACCGTGACGCAGCGTGACGAGAACGGATACACGGCACGGCTCGCCGTACGCAACGAGGGGCCGGCGCTGCCGGCCTGGACGATCCGGCTGGCCGTCGGCGGACGGGTGACGCAGGTCGACGGGGCGGGCTGGCGGCAGCAGGGGGACACCCTGGTCCTGACCTCCGACGCCGGGCTGGACGAGCGCGGCGCGGTGACGTTGACCATCCACGCCGACGGCGTGCCCGCCGCTCCCGCCGGCTGCGAGCTCTCCGAGGGGCGGTGCGAGGTGACCGCGCTCCGTCCGTCCCGGTACGGCGGCTGATCCGCCTGGGGAGAGCTTTGGTTGGATGGGCGCCATGACCACTCCACCACGTGTCCTGACCATCGCGGGCTCGGACTCCGGCGGCGGCGCCGGCATCCAGGCCGACCTGAAGACCATGCTGGCCCTCGGCGTGCACGGCATGAGCGTCATCGCGGCCGTGACGGCGCAGAACTCGCTGGGCGTGCAGGGCTACTGGGAACTGCCCCCCGAGGCGGTGCGGGCACAGCTCGACTCGGTCCTCGGCGACATCGGTGCCCAGGCGATCAAGACGGGGATGCTGGCCTCGTCCGTCCTGGTGAAGACCGTCGCGGAGGTCCTCGCGGGCGTGACCGTGCCCGTCGTCGTGGACCCGGTCGGCGTGTCCAAGCACGGCGACAGCCTGCTCGCGCCGGAGGCCGTGGAGACCGTCAAGAGCGTGCTGCTGCCGACCGCGACCGTGGTCACCCCCAACCTGTGGGAGGTCGAGCAGCTCACGGGCGTCAAGGTCGAGGACACCGGCGACATGCCCCGCGCCGCCGAGGCCGTGCTGGCCCTCGGCCCGAAGTGGGCGCTGATCAAGGGAGGCCACCTCCCCGGGGAGCCGGTGGACCTGCTGACCGACGGGTCGAGCGAGTATCGCTTCACCGCCGAGCGGCACGACAACCGGCACACCCACGGCACCGGCTGCACGCTCGCCTCCGCGATCGCGTCGTACCTCGCCCTCGGCGAGGACGTGCCCGGCGCCGTACGGCGAGCCAAGGAGTACGTCACGGGCGCCATCGCGCACGGCTTCCCCCTGGGCGCGGGGATCGGGCCCGTGGACCACGCCTGGCGGATGCGGACGGACGCCTGAGCCGGGGCGCGGTCAGCGGAAGGCGTCGGCGTGGTCGGCCGCCCACTGCCGGAACGTCCGCGCGGGTCTGCCGGTGATCTGCTCCACCGTCGAGGTGACCAGGTCGGAGCGGGGACGCCGGGTGGTCGCCAGCAGTGCCTCGACCAGCGCGGGCGGCCTTCCGTCCGCGAGCATCCGCTCCCGTGCCGCCTCCACGGGGACCTCCTCGAAGCGCAGCGGGCGGCCGATCGCCTCGCCGATCAGGCGGACCTGGTCGGCCCTGCTCACCACCTGTGGTCCGGTCAGCACGTGCGTGGCCCCCACATGCCCGTCGCCGGTCAGCACGCGTGCCGCCACGGCCGCGACGTCGGCCTGGTGCACCACCGCCGTGGGGGCGATGCCGGGGCCGCGTACGACACCGTCCTGCTTGATCTGCCCGGCCCACCCCAGCGCGTTGGAGGCGATCGTGTCGGCGCGCAGGATGGTCCACTCCGGCCCGACGCCTTGATGAGGCTCTCCATCTCGGCGTGGAGCCGGTAGATCGGATCGGTCTGCCGCCCGGCGTCCTCGTCCACGCCCGACGACGACAGGTAGACGAGGCGACGGGCGGAACCCGCGATCGTGTCGAGGACGGCCGGCGCGCCCTCGGCCGTGAGGAAGGGCCAGACCAGGAACACCGTCGTGATCCCGCCCAGCGCCCTTTTCAGGGTTTCCGGCTCGGACAGGTCTCCGGTCGCGATCTCCACGCCGTGCGGCAGCCGGGCCGTCCGGCCGTCGCGGACGAACGCGCGCACCGGGACACCGGCCGATATGAGCTGGGCGACGACTTCCCGGCCGACGTTGCCGGTCGCGCCCGTCACGAGAATCGGGGTCATGACCATGATCAATCGCACCGTGGCTCCGGATATTCCGGTACGTGTCCTCGCCGGCCCCGGTCGAGACAGCGCGAGAGCCCGCCACCGGTTCGGGTGGCGGGCTCTCGCGGATGTCAGACGGTCAGCGCGTGACCTTGCCCGCCTTGATGCAGGAGGTGCAGACGTTCATCCGCTTCGGCGTCCCGTTGACCACCGCGCGCACGGTCTGGATGTTGGGGTTCCAGCGGCGGCGGGTGCGGCGGTGCGAGTGGGAGATGTTGTTGCCGAAAATCGGCTTCTTGGCGCAGACGTCGCAGACGGAAGCCACGGTAATCGCTCCTTTGAGTTCAGTCGATCGGCCCGGCGCCGGTGCAGCGGCTCGTCCGAGCAATGCCGGGACAACCGGCTGGCCACTCGAGGATATCCGATGTACACCGGTGCACACCAAACGGGACTCCGGCGGACGGGGATAGTCTCGTACCCGCCAACGGTAGCGCATCGAGGGGCCGGGGCGCGCGGAAGGAAGGTCGGCCGGATGCTCAAGGTGCTCGATCCCCCCGCGGTGCGCCGCTGGTGCCGCCACTGCGCGGCGGCCCTCGGCCGGGCCAGGGCGGAGATCGACGCGCTCAACGTGTTCCCCGTGCCGGACGGGACACCGGCACGAACCTGCACCTCACGATGCTTTCGGCGGCCGAGGCGGTGGACGCGCTGCGCGGCGGCGCGGACGCGGCCGCCACGTGGGAGGCGCTGACGCGCGGCGCCCTGCTCGGCGCGCGGGGCAACTCCGGTGTGATCGTCAGCCAGGCCGTCAGGGGCATGGGCGAGGTGCTGGGGCGCACGCCGGGAGGCGGCGCCGGCCTGCGTGGCGGCCTGGCGAGGGCGGCCGAGATGGCCAGGGCGGCAGTGGTCCGGCCGGTTGAGGGCACGGTGCTGAGCGTGCTGTCGGCGGCCGCCCGCGCCGTACGCGACGCGCCGGACGATCTGGGCGAGGTGAGCCGCCGGGCCGCGGACGAGGCGCGGCGCGCGCTGCGCCGTACGACGCAGCAGCTGGACGCGCTGTCCCGCAACGGGGTGGTGGACGGCGAGGCCGCGCTGATCGGCGCGGACCTGGCCGCGACCGCCGTCGAGGTCGTCCGGCGCCTGATCTCCGGCGGCAGCGAGATGGTCACGCTCGTCACCGGCGCGGACGCGCCCGAAGGGCTCGTCCCCGCCGTACGCGGTCATCTGGAGCGGACCCGCCCGGACCTGGAGATCGTCGAGTACGAGGGCGGGCAGGGCGGCTATCCCCTCCTCATCGGCGTCGAGTAGCCGCGTCGAGTAGCCGGATTGTCGGCCGGTACGGGTAGTAATTGGTGTCGTGACGAGCTTCGACGAGCCGCTCAAGAAGGTGGTCGGCAGGTCGGCCGCCCCGCTGGAGAGCGCGCTGGGCATCAGCACGGTCGGCGAGCTGCTGCGCCACTATCCGCGGCGCTATGCGCAGCGGGGCGAGCTGACGCCGATCTCGTCCCTGCGGCACGACGAGCACGTCACCGTGGTCGCCAAGGTGTCGTCCGCCGTGCGCAGGCCGATGAAGAACCGGCAGGGCACCTGGCTCGACATCGAGGTGACCGACGGCAAGGAGAAGCTGCACCTGGCCTTCTTCGGCAAGGGCGCCTACGTCGCCGAGCAGCGGCTCACCCCCGGCACCGAGGCGATGTTCTCCGGCAAGGTCAGCGTCTTCGTCGGCGGGAGGACCAAGCGCGTCTCGCTCACCCATCCCGAGTACGAGTCGTTCGACGAGACGGAGGAGACCGCGGAGGAGTTCGCCTCCGCGCTGGTGCCGATCTACCCCTCCGCGCAGGGGCTGCCGAGCTGGAAGATCCGCCGGGCCGTGCGCACGGTGCTCGACGTGCTCAGCCTGGACGACCCGGTGCCCGCCGAGATCCGGGAGCGGCTGGGGCTGCTGCCGCTCGAGGAGGCGCTGCGGCGGGTCCACCGGCCCCGCAGCCAGGCGGACGTCGCGCGTGCCCACGACCGGCTCAAGTTCGACGAGGCGTTCGTCCTGCAGGCCGTCCTGGTGCGGCGGCGCATGGCGGCGTCGGCCTGGCACGCCAAGCCCCGCCCGGGACGCGAGGACGGGCTGCTGCGGGAGTTCGACAAGCGGCTGCCGTTCCAGCTCACCGAGGGGCAGCAACGGGTCGGCGAGGAGATCGCCGCCGACCTCGCCCGCGAGCACCCCATGCACCGGCTTTTGCAGGGCGAGGTCGGCGCGGGCAAGACCGTGGTCGCGCTGCGCGCGATGCTCCAGGTGGTGGACTCCGGCGGCCAGGCCGTGCTGCTCGCCCCCACCGAGGTCCTCGCCCAGCAGCATCACCGGTCGATCGTGAACATGCTGGGCGACCTCGCGACGGGCGGCATGTTCGGCGGGACGACGGTCGCGCTGCTCACCGGCTCGATGGGGGCCGCCGCACGGCGCAGCGCGCTGCTCGACGCGGCCTCGGGCGCGGCCGGCATCGTGATCGGCACCCACGCCGTGCTCCAGGAGCACGTCCAGTTCGCCGACCTCGGGCTGGTCGTGATCGACGAGCAGCACAGGTTCGGCGTGGAGCAGCGCGACGCGCTGCGCGAGAAGGGCGGCGGCGGACGCCCCCACGTGCTGGTCATGACCGCCACGCCGATCCCGCGCACGGTCGCGATGACCGTCTTCGGCGACCTGGAGGTCTCCACGCTGTCCCAGCTCCCCTCGGGCCGGGCCCCGATCGCCAGCCACGTGGTGCCCGCCGCGGACAAGCCCCACTTCCTCGAGCGCGCCTGGCAGCGGATCCGGGAGGAGGTCGCCCTGGGCCGGCAGGCGTACGTGGTCTGCCCGCGCATCGGCGACCAGGAGGGCGACGAGGGCGACCTGACCAAGGACGACGAGGAGCGCAGGCCGCCCCTGGCGGTGCTCGACGTCGCCCGCATGCTCGCGGAGGGGCCGCTGGCCGGGCTGCGGATCGAGACGCTGCACGGCAAGCTCGCCCCCGAGGACAAGGACGCGGTGATGCGCGCCTTCGCCCGGGGCGAGATCGACGTGCTGGTCGCGACCACGGTCATCGAGGTCGGCGTCGACGTGCCCAACTCGTCGGTGATGGTCATCATGGACGCCGACCGTTTCGGCGTGTCCCAGCTCCACCAGTTGCGCGGCCGGGTCGGCCGGGGCGGCCTGCCCGGTCTGTGCCTGCTGGTGAGCGAGGCCCCGGAGGGCACCCAGGCGCGCCGCAGGCTCGACGCGGTGGCCGCGACCCTCGACGGTTTCGAGCTGTCCCGCGTCGACCTGGAGCAGCGCCGGGAGGGCGACGTGCTGGGCGCGGCCCAGTCGGGGCGCAAGTCGTCGCTGAAGCTGCTGCAGCTCCTGCGTGACGAGGACGTGATCGAGACCGCCCGGGCCGAGGCGGCCGCCCTGCTGTCGGCCGACCCCGAGCTGTCGGCCCACCCGGCCCTGCGCGCCGAGATCGACGCCGTGGTCGCCGACGAACGCGCCGAGTTCCTGGAAAAGGCGTGATGACGCGGCCCGGTAGATAAGCCGGTGAATAAGAACGGGCGCCGTGTGAACACGACGCCCGTCAAACGACCCAGGGCCCAGCCATGGGACGGCCTCCCCCCGAATGCCGTCCCCGGCTGGGCCCACCCCCGGGTCAGGTGCCGAGGGCGCCGACGTGCGGAAGGGCTCACGACCACGCCGACCGGCCTTCCCCTGGGTCACCGCGAAGGCCGCAGAACTCATGATGCGCGTGTGACGGGTTCGGCGATATGGCTCTTACCCATTCGTCGCCCCCGCTTGCCCACTCTTGACTCGGGTGATCTTCGCGGCCCGGTGCTCCGTACCGGCGAGGGCGCGGCGGGCGGGACAATGAGGGCGTGACGCGGGTGATCGCAGGGACCGCCGGGGGCCGCAGGCTGGCCGTGCCGCCGGGGAGATCGACCAGGCCGACGAGCGACCGCACCCGGGAGGGTCTGTTCGCCACCGTCGGCTCCGTCCTCGGCCCGCTGGAGGGGGCCCGGGTCCTCGATCTGTACGCCGGGTCGGGCGCCGTCGGGCTCGAGGCGCTGAGCCGGGGAGCCGTCCACGCGCTGCTGGTCGAGTCGGATGCCAAGGCCGTACGCACGATCAGGGAGAACATCGCGTCGCTCGGGCTGCCGGGGGCGTCCCTGCGTGCGGACAAGGTCGAGCGGGTGGTGGCCCGGCCGTGCGAGGAGCCGTACGACTTCGTCTTCGCCGATCCGCCCTACGCCGTCGCCGACGAGGTGGTCCAGCGGGTGCTGGCGGCGCTGCGCGACAACGGCTGGCTGGCGGAGGGCGCCCTGGTGGCCGTGGAGCGGGAGTCGAGGGGTAAGGACCTGGTGTGGCCGGCGGGCTACACGGAAGACAGGGTCCGGCGGTACGGCGAAGCGGCCGTTTGGTACGGTCGCGCAGCCGGGAACCCGTGAATTTATGGGGGTGCGCCTTGCGTCGTGTCGTCTGCCCGGGGTCGTTCGACCCCGTGACCAACGGTCACCTGGACATCATCGGCCGGACGTCACGGCTGTATGACGAGGTGGTCGTGGCCGTGCTCATCAACATCGAGAAGCAAAGCCTGTTCACCATCGACGAGCGCATCGAGATGCTCCAGGCGGTGACGAAGGAGTACGGCAACGTCCGGGTCGAGAAGTTCCACGGTCTGCTGGTCGACTTCTGCAGGCAGCAGGGCATCCCGGCCATCGTGAAGGGCCTGCGGGCGGTCAGCGACTTCGACTACGAGCTGCAGATGGCCCAGCTCAACTACCGGATGTCGGGCGTCGAGACGTTGTTCATGTCCACCAACCCCGAATACTCGTTCCTGTCGTCCAGCCGGCTGAAGGAGATCGCCCGGTACGGCGGGGATGTGTCCGGCCTGGTCCCCGACCTCGTCCGCGAGCGGCTCGTGGAGCGGCTCAGGGGCTGAACCTGGGCTGGTATTCTTGCCTCTCAGCCTTGCACGACGGCGGTGATTCGCCATGCCTAACGAGAGCCGGATGAGCCTGCACAGCCTCGATCCCCGCGCCCCTTGGGTGATTTCCACCCATGATCTGGGGCGTAGGCCGGGATCGATGCGCACGCTCAACCCGGTGCTCCCGGCACCGGCGGACCTCGTGGTCGGAATGATCGGCGTTCCCAAGGACGCCGACGTCGAGCTGGACATCCGGCTCGAGGCGGTGATGGAGGGCGTGCTCGTCACGGGCACGGCGCGGGCTCCCCTGAGGGGGGAGTGCTCGCGCTGCCTGGACCCGCTGGTCTTGGATATCGAGGTCGGCTTCCAGGAGCTCTACTTCTACTCGGCGGAGGACGCCGGAGAGGACGATCTGCTCCTCGACGGCGAACTGCTCGATCTCGAGCCGGTATTCCGTGACGCGGTGGTGCTCGCACTGCCGCTGAGCCCGGTGTGCGGTGAGGACTGCCCCGGTCTCTGTGCGGAGTGCGGGATCAGGCTGGCGGAGGCCGGCCCGGACCACCGGCACGAAAAGATCGACGCCCGCTGGGCGGCGCTGCAGGGTTTGATTGTGAAGCAGGAAGACGATCAGGAGGGTTGACGTGGCCGTCCCCAAGCGGAAGATGTCGCGGAGCAACACCCGCGCCCGCAGGTCCCAGTGGAAGGCGGCGGCGGTCGCGCTCGTGAGCTGCCCGCAGTGCCGCTCGCCCAAGCGCCCGCACGTGGCGTGCCCGACCTGCGGCACCTACAACCGCCGTCAGGTCGTCGAGGCGTCGGCCTGATCGCGCGTAGAGCATCGCCTCGCGAGCGCAAACCCGGATGGATGCGCCATCCGGGCTGCGTACGGTCATCGGGACGCCGGCCGGTTCGTCAAAGCGAGCCGGTCGGCGTTACCGTGCTTCACAGGAACGTGCGGTGGCGGTTGGACGGTACGCACCAACATGCACGCCCGCGGCCGTGGTGGACGCCGGGGCCATCGGCTCCCGGCGGACCGGCGTCCACCACGCCTTCGGGCCTTCGGCCGGTCCACCTGCCTCCCGTGTACGGCCCTGCCTGCACATAGAGTTGGGAGGATTTCATGGCCGCGCCGTCTGTAAAGCTCGTGCCCGTCGAGGTCGTCAGAGACGAGCTGTACCAGATTTTGAACGTCAGCCTCAGCACCGAGATCCTGGAGCGGGCGCTGACCCATCGTTCGTACGCGTACGAGAACGGTGGGCTGCCGACGAACGAGCGCCTGGAGTTCCTGGGCGACTCGGTGCTCGGCCTCGTGGTGACGGACACGCTGTTCCGCAACCACCCCGACCTGCCGGAGGGCCAGCTCGCCAAGCTGCGCGCGGCCGTGGTCAACATGCGGGCGCTCGCGGACGTCGCCAGGACGCTCGACCTCGGCAAGTACCTGCGGCTCGGCCGCGGCGAGGAGGGTACGGGCGGCCGGGACAAGTCGTCCATCCTGGCCGACACGCTGGAGGCCCTGATCGGCACGGTGTACGTCGACAAGGGCCTCGACGAGGCGTTCCGCGTCGTGCACCTGCTGTTCGATCCGCTCATCACGCGGTCGGCGTCGCTCGGCGCCGGGCTGGACTGGAAGACGTCCCTGCAGGAGCTCACCGCCGCCGAGATGCTCGGCGTGCCGGAGTATCACGTGGACGAGAGCGGGCCCGACCACGCCAAGTCGTTCTCCGCGACCGTGCGCGTCGGCGGCAAGGAGTACGGAAAGGGCACCGGGCGCAGCAAGAAGGAGGCCGAGCAGCAGGCGGCGGAGGCGGCCTGGACCGCGATCCGCGCGCTGCGCGACGCCCGCGAGGGCGCCGGTCCGGTGCCCGCCTGAGCCCGGGGCCGGCATATGCCCGAACTGCCCGAGGTCGAGGTCGTCCGCAGGGGCCTGGAGAGCTGGGTCGCCGGCCGCACCGTGGCCGTGGCCGAGGTGCTGCACCCCAGGGCGGTCCGCCGCAACGCCGGCGACCTGCCCGCACAGCTCAAGGGCCGCACGCCGGCGTCGGCCGAGCGGCGCGGCAAGTACCTGTGGCTGCCCCTGCGGGACGGCGGCGCCGCCGAGTCCGGTGCGGAGGAGGAGCCCGGTGAGGCGCTGATCGCCCACCTCGGCATGAGCGGCCAGCTTCTCGTCGTCGACCCGCTGTCGCCGGCCGAAAAGCACCTGCGGGTGCGCGTGGGGTTCGCCGACGACGGCCCGGAGTTACGCTTCGTCGACCAGCGCACCTTCGGTCATCTCCTGGTGGCGCCCATGACCGCCGGACGAGGCCGGCCGGTGCCCGAGCCGATCGCGCACATCGCGCCCGACCCGCTCGAGGACGCCTTCGACGACGCGGAGTTCGCCGTCCGGCTGCGGCTGCGCCGTACGGGGATCAAGCGGGCGCTGCTCGACCAGTCGCTGATCAGCGGGGTGGGCAACATCTACGCGGACGAGGCGTTGTGGCGCGCGCGCCTGCACTGGGCGCGGCCGACGGAGACGCTGACCCGGCCGAAGATCGCCGAACTGCTCGCGGCGGTCCGCGCGGTCATGACCGAGGCGCTGGCCCAGGGCGGCACGTCCTTCGACAGCCTGTACGTGAACGTGAACGGCGAAAGCGGCTACTTCGACCGTTCGCTCGCGGTGTACGGCAGGCGGGACGAGCCCTGCCGCCGCTGCGGGGCGCCCATCCGGCGGGAGGCGTTCATGAACCGGTCCTCCTACAGTTGTCCCAAGTGCCAGCCCCGGCCGAAGAACGCCCGTCCCTAGCCGGAGGCCTCACCGATAAGCGCGGCACCGGTACCCCCGGCTGCGGCGGCCGGAGTCGATCTGGATACTTGTAGGCGTGGTTCGGTTGACGGCATGGGTCCGGGGACGGGTGCAGGGCGTGGGTTTCCGCTGGTGGACCCGGGCCCGCGCACTGGAGCTCGGGCTCGTCGGATGGGCCTCGAACCTGGCCGACGGAAGGGTCGAGGTCGTCGCCGAGGGCCCCAGGGAGGCGTGCGAGAAGCTCCTGTCGTTGTTACGCGGTGGCGACACGCCCGGCCATGTCGAGGGGGTGGTCGAGCGCTGGAGCGATGCGAAGAGAGATATCGCTGGGTTTGTTGAGAAGTAGGGGCTTCCCTTAAACCCCTCAAATCCGGTATATTTATCAAGTGAGAGTGCCCATCGGCACGCCTGCGCGGAGCGTTCGACTTGACCGCCTCCAATGCCGGTGCGACTCTTGAGAGGAACCGCGCGCACCCCTCCCGCGGCATGAAGTGCGCGAACCAGTCTGGTCACTCAGCGTGGAGGACCCTTTACTATGGCGAAGGCTCTATTCGGCCACGTCGGCGGTCCTGACCCTCGGATGATCTCGGAAATGCGCCGTCTCCAGCAGCGCATCCGCGAGCTCGAGGCAGAACTCTCCCGGCTCCAGGCCCAGAACGACGCGCTCGCGGCGCAGACTCGTGATGAGGCGCTGGTCCGCCTGCAGGATCGCGAGCCGGCTCTCACCTGAGGACCGGCGGGAAACGGAAAAGGATTGTAGGGACGCCCCGTAAAGGCGTCCCTTGCCATTTCGGCTTCCGCTCTCCGGCAATTGATTCGCCGGTTAACCGATCATAAATTTTTCCCCCGGACGGATGGGGCGAACCGTCCGGCTGGTGGTTTTGATCCCCACTCCGCGGACGGGCGGCCGGCGGCTATCCCGCGTGCCCGGCTCCCGGGAGCTGTAGTCTTTCCCCCCAAACGCCAGGCGGCATCCAAGGGGGGCGGATGTGTATCTGAAGACGCTCACCTTACGCGGCTTCAAGTCCTTCGCCTCGGCCACCACCCTCCGCTTCGAGCCGGGCATCACCGCGGTCGTGGGCCCCAACGGCTCCGGCAAGTCCAACGTCGTGGACGCCCTCGCGTGGGTGATGGGCGAGCACAGCGCCAAGTCGCTGCGCGGCGGCAAGATGGAGGACGTCATCTTCGCGGGCACGTCGAGCCGCCCGCCGCTCGGGCGCGCCGAGGTCACGCTGACGATCGACAACAGCGACGGCGCCCTCCCGATCGACTACACCGAGGTGACGATCAGCCGCCTGATGTTCCGGTCGGGCCAGAGCGAGTACGCCATCAACGGCGACACCTGCCGTCTGCTCGACATCCAGGAGCTGCTGTCGGACTCCGGCATCGGCCGCGAGATGCACGTCATCGTCGGCCAGGGCCAGCTCGACCAGGTGCTGCACGCGGGACCCGAGGAGCGCAGGGCGTTCATCGAGGAGGCCGCGGGCGTGCTCAAGCATCGCAAGCGCAAGGAGAAGGCGCTGCGCAAGCTCGACGCGATGCAGGCCAACCTGACCCGCGTCCAGGACCTCGTGGCCGAGCTGCGCCGCCAGCTCAAACCGCTGGGCAGGCAGGCCGAGATCGCCCGGAAGGCGGCCGTCATCCAGGCCGACCTGCGTGACGCCCGGTTGCGCCTGCTCGCCGACGACGTGATCACCCTCCGCGACACGCTGCAGCGGGAGGAGGCCGACGAGGCGGCCGTACAGGCGCGGCGGGCCCAGGTGGAGGCCGAGCTGGCCGAGGCCCAGCGGCGGGAGGCCGAGCTGGAGGCCGCGGAGAACGAGGCCCAGCCCCGCCTCAAGGGCGCGCAGGAGACCTTCTATCGCCTTTCGGCCCTGCGGGAGCGGCTGCGCGGCGTGGAGAGCCTGGCGGCGGAACGGCGGCGGCACGCCGTGGACGCCGCGTCCGTCGAGCGGCGCGGACGCGACCCGGAGGACCTGGAGCGCGAGGCCGCCGAGGTGCGGGAGCAGGAGCGGGTGCTGGCGGAGGAGCTGGACGAGGCGCGCGAGCGGCTCGCGGCCGCCGTCGAGGTCCGCGCCGAGGCCGAGGAGGCGCTGGAGGCCGAGGAGCGGCGCCTGGCCGCCGCCGCCCGCGCCGCGGCCGACCGCCGTGAGGCGCTCGCCCGCCTGCGCGGCCAGGTCGAGTCGGCCAGGAGCCGGGCCAGGGCCGCGGAAGACGAGATCGGCCGGCTCACCAAGGCCGTCGAGGACGCCACCCGGCGCGCGGAGCAGGCCCAGGACGAGCTCGACGCGCAGGCGCTCGACGAACCGCAGGCCGACCCCGAGCTCGCGGCCGAGCTGGAGGCCGCGCAGGAGAGCGTCGACCTCGCACGCGCCGCGGTGGAGGAGGCCGCGGCCGTGGCCGAGCAGGCCGAGGCCGCGCTGGAGCGGGCGCGGGCCGAGCTGGCCGCGCCCAGGGACGCGCTGGCCGCGGCGAAGGCCGCCGTGGGCACGGCACGCGCCGCCGACGCCGAGTCGCAGCGTGCGGTCGCCGCGCTCCAGGCGCGCTGCGAGGCCCTGGAGATGAGCCTGGCCGGGGGAGCGGACGGGGCCGCCGCGCTGCTCGGCGCCGGTCTGCCCGGCCTGCTCGGCCCGGTCGCCACCCTGCTGACCGTACGGCCGGGGGCGGAGGCGGCCGTCGCGGCCGTGCTGGCCGTCGACGCGGTGGCCGTCGCCTCGCTCACCGCCGCCGTCGCGGCCGTCGAGCACCTGCGTGAGGCCGACGCCGGCCGCGCCGCCCTGCTGATCGCGGGCGATCCGCAGAGCGCCGGCCGCGACGGCGGGCGGCCGGACGTGCCGGTCGCGGGCGCCGAGTGGGCCGCCGACCTGGTGACGGTGCCGGACGAGCTGCGCCCCGCCGTGGAGGCGCTGCTGTCCGATGTGGTCGTGGTGCCCGACCTGCTCACCGCGCGCAAGGTCGTGGACGCCCACCCGGAGCTGCGGGCCGTCACGACGTCCGGCGACCTGATCGGCGCCCACGCCGCGCACGGCGGCTCCGGCGGCGGCGTCTCGCTGCTGCAGATGCGTACGGCTCTCGACCAGGCGGCCGCCGATCTCGCCACGGCCCGTGCCGAGGCCGAGCGGCACGCGCGGGCGCTGGCGGAGGCCGTGGCCGTGGAGCGGGAGTGCCAGCTCGCGCTGGAGGAGGCGCAGGCCCGGGTCGCGGAGGCGCAGCGCGGCGTGAGCGCGGCCCAAAGCGGCGTCAACGCCGCGCAGAACGGGCTGAACGCGGCGCAGGCCGGGCTCGACCGCCTGCGCGGCAGGCAGCGGGAGGCCGACCAGCGGGCCGCGGCGGCGGCCAAGCAGCTCGCCCGGCTGGAGGCCGCCGTCAAGGCCGCCCACGACGAGGCGGCCCGGCTGAGCCGGTCGGTGCTGGACGCCCAGGAGGCGCGCGAGCAGGCCCAGGCCGTGGTGGTGGAGCTGGAGGAGCAGCTCGCCGAGGCCGAGTACGCCGCCGAGCTGGAGGCCGAGCCGACCACCGACACCCGGGACGAGCTGGCCGCCGCCTGCGGCGTCGCCCGGCAGGCGGAGATGGAGGCCCGGCTGACCGTCCGTACGGCCGAGGAACGGGTGCGGGGCATCGCGGGCCGGGCCGACGCCCTGCTGCGCGCCGCCGAGCGTGAGCGGCAGGACCGGGCCCGGGCCGCGGCCGAGCGGGAACGCCGCCGCAGGCAGGCGGAGCTCGCCGCCGCGGTGGCCGACGGCGCCCGCGCCGCCCTGGATGCCCTGGCGGGCTCGCTCGAGCGGGCCGCGCAGGAGCGCGACGAGGCCGAGCGGGCGCGCGGGGAGATCGACGCCGAGCTCAAGCAGGTGCGCCTGCGTGTCCGCGAGCTCAGCTCCGAGCTGGACGCGCTGGTCAACCGGGTCCACGGCAGCGAGATGGCCAGGACGGAGCGGCGGCTGCGCCTGGAGCAGATGGAGCAGCGCGCGCTGGAGGAGTTCGGCATCGAGCTCGAACCGCTGATCGCCGAGTATGGGCCGAGCGTGCCGGTGCCCGGCGATCCGCCGGTGCCGTACGTCCGGGAGGAGCAGGAGAAGCGGGCCAAGGCGGCGGAACGGCAGATGGCCCAGCTCGGCAAGGTCAACCCGCTGGCGCTGGAGGAGTTCGCCGCGCTGGAGGAGCGGCATGCCTTCCTCACCTCCCAGCTCGAAGACCTCAAGAAGACCCGGCGCGACCTGATGCTGGTCGTCAAGGAGGTCGACGAGCGGGTCGAGCAGGTCTTCGCCGCGGCGTACGCGGACGTGGCGCGCGAGTTCGAGCAGATCTTCCAGCGGGTGTTCCCGGGCGGGGAGGGCCGGCTGCTGCTGACCGACCCCGATGACATGCTGACGACCGGAGTGGAGGTCGAGGCCCGGCCGCCCGGCAAGAAGGTCAAGCGCCTGTCGCTGCTGTCCGGCGGCGAGCGGTCGCTGACGGCGGTGGCGTTCCTCATCTCGATCTTCAAGGCCCGTCCGTCGCCGTTCTACGTGATGGACGAGGTCGAGGCGGCCCTCGACGACACCAACACCCAGCGGCTGCTCACCCTGTTCGAGGAACTGAGACAGACCTCACAGCTCATCGTGATCACCCATCAGAAGCGCACGATGGAGATCGCCGACGCCTTGTACGGCGTGTCGATGCGCGGCGACGGCGTCAGCCAGGTCGTCAGCCAGCGCCTGCGTGAGAAGGTGTGAGGCCCGGCCCGCGGTTCCGCGCGGCCGGCGCCGCAAGGCGCGGCGAGACGGCATGGTCCGGAGCACTGCGGGCCGTCTGGGAAACTGCATGGTGTGGACGGTTACCTCGGCATCATCGTGATCGTGGCCATCGTCGCCCTCTTGGGGGTGGGTGGCCTGTGGCTGCTGTTCCGGCCGAAGGCGAAGGACCTGCCGCCCGCGCCGCCGGCCCCGCCCGCACCGGAGGCCCCCGCCGTCGAGGAGCCCGCGAAGAAGGGGCTGGGCGAAGAGGACGGCGGCACGACGACCACGCTGCCGCCTCCCGCGGTCGAAGAGCTGATCAAGGCTCCCGAGATCGAGGTCCCGCCCCCCTCGGCCGGCCGGATGGTGCGGCTGCGCAGCAGGCTCGCCCGTTCGCAGAACGTCCTCGGCCGGGGCCTGCTCGAACTGCTGTCGCGGGACCGGCTCGACGACGAGGTCTGGGACGAGATCGAGGAGACCCTGATCACGGCCGACGTCGGCGTCGCCACCACCCGCGCGATGGTGGAGGAACTGCGGACGAAGGTGAAGGTGCTCGGCACCCGCACCCCCGAGGAGGTGCGCAAGCTGCTGCGCGAGGAGCTGCTCGCGCAGGTCGGGCCGGACCTCGACCGGACCCTGCACACCCAGCCGCACGGGGAGCGGCCCGCCGTCGTCCTCGTCGTCGGCGTCAACGGCACCGGCAAGACCACGACCACCGGCAAGCTCGCCCGGGTCCTGGTCGGCGACGGCAGGAAGGTCGTGCTCGGCGCCGCCGACACCTTCCGCGCGGCGGCGACCGATCAGCTCCAGACGTGGGGTGACCGGGTCGGCGCGGGCGTGGTGCGCGGCCCCGAGGGCGGCGACCCGGCGTCGGTGGCGTTCGACGCGGTGGCCAAGGGCATCGAGGAGAAGGCCGACACCGTCATCATCGACACCGCGGGGCGGCTGCACACCAAGACCGGCCTCATGGACGAGCTGGGCAAGGTCAAGCGGGTCATCGAGAAGAAGGCGGCGGTGGACGAGGTGCTCCTCGTCCTCGACGCGACCACCGGGCAGAACGGCATGCGTCAGGCGCAGGTCTTCGCCGAGGTGGTCAACGTCACCGGCATCGCGCTGACCAAGCTGGACGGCACCGCCAAGGGCGGCATCGTGATCTCGGTGCAGCGTGAGCTGGGCGTGCCCGTGAAGCTGGTGGGCCTCGGCGAGGGGCCGGACGACCTCGCGCCGTTCGATCCCGAGGTCTTCGTCGACGCCCTGCTCGGCGACTGACCACGGCTGATTCGTCACGCGGCGGGCGGGGACCGGCGCCCCGCCCGCCGTACGCTCCGCCGGCTCCGGTGCCGTCAGCTCCGGAGGAAGGCGCGCAGCTCTTCGAGGTGCGGGGTGATGTCGATGCCCTGCTCCGACAGCCAGCGCGGGTTGCCGTAGGTGCCGCGGTAGCGCTCGGCGCCGTCGCAGATCAGCGTGACGACGCTGCCGCGCTCGCCCCGTTCGCGCATCTCCCGGATGATCTCCACCGCCGCCGCGATGTTGGTGCCGGTCGAGCCGCCGACCTCCCGGCGGGTGACCTCCCGCACCCAGTGCATGGCCGCGATCGACATGGCGTCGGGGACCTGGGTCATCCGGTCGATGACCGTCGGCAGGAACGACGGCTCGACCCGCGGCCGGCCGATGCCCTCGATCCGTGATCCGGCGCCGTCGTGCTCCTCACCCGACACCCAGGACGGGTAGAAGGCAGAGCCCTCGGGATCGGCGACGCACAGCCGGGTCTGGTAGCGGCGGTAGCGGATGTAGCGGCCGATGGTCGCCGAAGTGCCGCCGGTGCCCGCGCCGACCACGATCCAGGCCGGCTCCGGGTGCCGTTCGCGCGCCATCTGCTGGAAGATGCTCTCGGCGATGTTGTTGTTGCCCCGCCAGTCCGTCGCCCGTTCCGCGTAGGTGAACTGGTCCATGTAGTGCCCGCCGGTCTTGGCGGCGAGCCGGTGCGACTCGTCGTAGATCGCCTTCGGATCGTCCACCAGGTGGCACTTGCCGCCGTAGAACTCGATGATCTCCCGCTTCTCCGGCGAGGTGGTCGCCGGCATCACCGCGATGAACGGCAGGCCGAGCAGCCGGGCGAAGTACGCCTCGCTCACGGCGGTGGACCCGCTCGACGCCTCGATGATCGTGGTGGTGGGCCCGATCCAGCCGTTGGCCAGGCCGTACAGGAAGAGGGACCGGGCGAGGCGGTGCTTGAGTGAACCGGTCGGGTGCACCGACTCGTCCTTCAGATAGAGGTCGACACCCCAGTGTGAGGGGAGCGGGAAGACATGCAGATGAGTGTCGCAGCTTCGGTTGGCGTCGGCCTCGACGGCCTGGATGGCGTCGGCCACCCATGCCCTCGTGACCGGATCATGCCGATCCAGGTGGTTCATGCCGCCACTGTATCGAGTGAAATCTGCCACACTTTAGGCTGTTTTGATGCTTCAGTGTTACGCTAATGAGACTTGTTCGGCTTGCGCGTGACGTGACCGCGCGGGCCCGGTGTCTGCGGCGTGGTGCCGACCAGGCCGGACGAACTAACGCGGTGCTTAGGCCCCGGCCGTCACGATGTCCTTGGCAGAACGATGAACGAGTGACCTCGCATGTGTTCCGGCCGGACGGGTAACGGGGGAGAAGGTCCGTAGGGGGAAGAGATGATCTCGACCGACGAGCAGCGGCAGGCATGGTTTGAGCGTGAGGTCGTGCCGGTGACGAGCCAGCTCTACGCCTCCGCGATGCGCCTGACGCGCAACCCCGCCGATGCCGAGGACCTGGTCCAGGAGACCGTCGCCAAGGCGTTCACGTCGTATCACCAGTTCCGCGAGGGCACCAACCTCAAGGCGTGGCTGCACCGGATTCTCACCAACAACTTCATCAACGACTACCGCAAGAAGCAGCGCTCGCCCAAGCTGTCGGCCGCCGAGGAGATCGAGGACTGGCAGCTCGCCGCGGCCGAGTCGCACACGTCGAACGGGCTGCGCTCGGCCGAGTCGGAGGCGCTCGACCAGATCCCGGACAACGTCGTGATGAACGCCCTGCGCGCCCTGCCGGAGGATTTCCGGGTGGCCGTCTACCTGGCCGATGTGGAGGGCTTCGCGTACAAGGAGATCGCCGACCGGATGGGCACCCCGATCGGCACCGTGATGTCCAGGCTCCACCGGGGCCGCCGGCAGCTGCGGGGAATGCTGGAGGACTACGCCCGCGAAGAGGGCGTCGTACGGATTCCCGAACAGGCCTGCGCGGCCTGACGTGCAGGCCCGCTCGTTCAGGCGGCGGCGATGAGGGCGATCGCGCCGAGCGCGAATCCGACGCCGGTGATCTGCACCGGGCTCAGCCGCTCGCCCAGCACGTGCCGCGCGAGCAGCAGCGTGCTCGCCGGGTAGAGCGACACCAGGACGGCCACCAGGGTGAGCATCCCCCGCTGCGCCGCGAGGACGTAAAGCACGTTGGCGGCCATGTCGAGCACCCCGGCCGTGATCGTCACGGTGAGGCTGCCGGGCGCCGGGCGCAGGCCCCTGCGCGTGGCGAAGGCGAGCAGCGCCACCAGCGTGATCGACGCGATCCTCGCGCCCAGCAGGGGCCACAGGCCGGAGCCGGCGGGGGCCAGCTTGAGCAGCACGAAGAACCCGCCGAAGCCCGCCCCAGACACCAGGGCGGCGACGATCGGGCCCGCCTTTGGGCCGCTCGCCCCGCCGCCCGGCTCGCGGC
>JADGHC010000018.1 GCA_019689655.1 Microbispora sp. | reverse complement strand
CCCGCCCACTCCGGCGGCGAAGCAGGCCACGGTCGTGCGCAGCATGTTCACCCAGGGATCCCGGGCCGTCATCATCGCCGAGGAGGTGACCGCGTGCTGGAGCTGCCGGGCGGCCTCTCCCGCGACGCCGGTGACCTCGGCGACCCGCGCCCACAGCCGCCGGGCGGCGCGAAGCTTGGCGATGGTGAGGAACTGGTCGGCGGTCGCGGCGTACCGGAACTCGAGCTGCCCGAACGCCTGCTCCGCCGTCAGGCCCGCGTCGGTCAGCGCCCGCAGGTAGGCGACCGCGGTCGCGATCGAGCAGCCGAGCTCCTCGGCGTCGGAGCCGCCCGCGTCGTGGTACGGCAGCGCGTCGACGGTGATCGCCCGCAGCCGCCCGCCGGCGCACCGGCGGGCGAGCGCCACGGCGGCCTCCATGCGCACCGGCGCGCCCGTGCGGGCGGCCAGCCCGATCGGGTCGGCGCCGAGGTTGCCCCCGGGCACCGAGACTCCGCCGGCCAGGCGGAGGAACTCCTCCGCCGCCTCGGCCGTACGCGGGCCGGCGTCGAGGACGACCGGGGCGATGTCCAGCAGGACGCCGCGGAGCACCTCCGGCAGTGCGGCGGGGTCGATCGCGTTCAGGTCGAGCCACAGGGAGGTGACGCCGTTTTCCAGGTCGGCGTGGATCGCCTCTCTGGTCGCGGCGGGGTCGGGGTCGGCGTGCCGCTGGCGCACGTCCCAGGGGCCCGGGCCGCGCGTCGGACGCGGCGTGCCGGGCCCGCCCGGCAGGGCGTCGGCGGCGTCGTACAGCGGAGCCACCGTCACCCCGTCGTAGGTCGTGGTGCTCAGGGCGGCCTCGACCTCGTCCGGCGGGCCGTCCCAGCCGGACTTGCGCAGCACCTCGGCCGCGAGCGCCCGCCACTGCTCCCGCGTGGCCTGCGGGAAGCCCTCCGCGAGATCGGCCGGATCGTCGAGTTCAACAGGCGGCACCGTCATGAACCGGATGCTAAGGGCAACGGCCGCGGCGGGCCGAGCCGGGTCCCGGTCTGCGGATGCCGCCCGCGCGGCCGACGAAACCACCGGTCGTGATCTCCCTGGGTATTGTGATCTGAATCGTGGAGGGGGAGGTGGAGGATGGGCCCGGGCGAGACCGGGATGTCCCTCGGCAGCGGATACGTGCTGCTGGACGAGATCGGCGCCGGCGCGATGGGGGCGGTGTGGCGGGCGCGGCACCGCGACACCGGGGAGACCGTGGCGGTGAAGCTGCTGCACGACGGCCTCGGGGACGACCCCGACCTGGTCCTGCGCTTCGTGCAGGAGCGCAATGTGATGCGGACGCTGCGGCACCCCAACATCGTCACCGTGCGCGACTTCGTCGTCGAGGGCCGGCGGCTCGCGCTGGTGATGGACCTCGTCGAGGGGCGGAACCTGCGCACCCTCCTCCGGCAGCGTGGCACGTTCCCGCCGGCGGAGGCGGCCGTGCTGCTGGGCCAGGTGGCCGACGCCGTGGGGGCCGCGCACGCCCAGGGCGTCGTGCACCGGGACATCAAACCGGGGAACATCCTCATCGAGGACAACACCGGGCGGCCGCGGCTCACCGACTTCGGCGTGGCCCGCATCCTGCACGGGCCCGGCCTCACCCAGACCACCTCGATCATCGGCACACCCACCTACCTGGCTCCCGAGGTGGCCGAAGGCGGCACCCCCACGACCGCGGTGGACGTGTACGCGATCGGGCTGATCCTGTACGAGCTGCTCGCCGGGCGTCCCCCGTTCGTCGGCGACCATCCGATGCTGGTGCTGCGGTGGCATGCGACGGCGATGCCGCGGCGGCTGCCGGGCATGCCCGATGTCTTATGGCCGATCATCGCGGCATGTGTCGCGAAGGATCCCGCCGGCCGCCCGGGCGCGGCCGAGGTCGCGGCGGCGCTGCGCGCCGCGGTGCCGTCGCTGGCCGGGCTGCCCGCGCTCCCGGCCGTGGCGTGGTCGGACCCGCCGTCGGCCACCTCGGAACCCTTTCCCGCGATCGGGGGGCACGCGTATCCCGGTGCCCCGCAGCAGACGACGCCCCCGGTCTCCGCGTACGCGGATGAGCAGACCGCGGCGTCGAAACGGGACGGGCGCCCCCGGCCCCGCGCGCCCGTGGCCCCCGCGGCCGCCACGGCGGTGGCCGGGGCGCGCGGTGCGACGGCCCTGGCCGGCGCGGCCCCGTGGCGGCCCGGGCCGGGCGGCGGGACACCGGAATCGGACACCGCCGCGATACGGGAGGCGGCGGCGCGGACCCAGCTTCCCGCCGGCACGTCGCGCAGCCCGGCCGCCACATCGTCCCCGCGCAAGTCGCCGAGGCGATCGCCGTCCGCCAGGCCGCGGCACCGCCCCACCGGGGAGGCGACGCCGCGCACCCCGCGGGCGACGGTGTCCACACCGCCGGCCCGGCCGAGCCCGTCGAAGCCGGCGACCCGGAAGACCTCCTCGCCCCGGCGCCCGCAAGTCGAGGCGTCGGGCGGCGGCACGCGGGAGCCCACGCGGGCCCGTCAGACCCCCCAGTGGAGTTGCCGGGCCTGGCTGCCGGTCGCCACCGGCGCGGAGATGTCGCCCTGCTTCGCCCTGGTGGGCGACACCTTCCATCTGATGGGGCGGATCAGGGGGTGGGCCTCCGTACGCTCGGACATCCACATCCAGCTCTACGACAGCACGGCGGAGGTGAACGTCTCACAGCCGTTCATCTGCTCGGGGGTCTCCCCGGCCGCCGACGGCGGGATCGTCACCTGCGGCCCGTTCACCGCCACAGCGCCGCACACCGGGCACTACCACGACGTACGGCAGCGATGGAGGAAGACGGGAACGGCGGCCTTCAGCGGCGGCGCGGAGAGCCCCGGCGTCATCTGGTGATGCCCTAGGGTTCGGCGGCGAAGGCGGCGTTCCAGGTGCCGGGGCCGACGACCCCGTCCACGTCGAGGTGCCGGTCCCGCTGGAACCTGCGGCACACCTCCCGCGACTGCGGCCCGTACGCGCCGTCGGCCACGATGTCGTAGCCGAGCTCCTTCATCCGCTCCTGCCAGGCGCGCACGTCGTCGCCGCGCATCACGGGCGGATACGTCAGCAGGCGGCCCGGCCACGGTCTCGCGGGCTCGGGCCCGGGCGCCGGCTCCGGCACGGTGGCGCCGGGGCGCGGCGCGCCCTTCCTGATCCAGGCGTACAGCGAGTCGCCGGGGCAGTCGGTGGGGTAGCCGTCGCGGTGCCCCTTGATCTCCTTGCCCGCGCCGCCCTCGGCACGCAGGTACTCCACCGCGTCCAGGATCGCGTGCAGGAGGCCGTCGGTCGGCTGGACCAGGCCGGCGTTGCCGACCAGGCCGAGCACGGCGTAGTGGCCGGAGTTCAGGCCGGGGCCGTTGGCGGCCGGCAGATGGCCCGGCCCGCGCCCCACGAACACCTTCCGGTGCGGGCAGGCCACCATGGTGTTGCCGGTGAAGTAGACCGTTCCGTCGCGGCGGGCCAGCCAGCTCTGGTTGCCGGTGCGGGGACACCAGATCTCGCCCCGGTACGGCTCCCTGCGCATGGTGAAGCGCGCCCCGGCGGCGCCGCGCGGGGCGAAGCTCTGCCGGCGCCCGATCGTGACGAGCCACATCTCACTCGCACGCGTCGCCGTGGGGGGCAGCCGCCGCAGGGAGGCCGCCCGGCCGGACAGCAGCACCGCGAACATGAGGGCCTCCGCGGCGGCGCGGTTCCTCCGGGCGAGTGTGCCGGCGGCGAGTGAGGTCTCGATGAACAGCGCGAGCTGTGCCCTGGTGAGCGTCAGCAGGAACTCGAAGGCCGGCACTCGTTCCGGCGCCCGCCCGAGGAGCACCTCGCCCGCATCGACCGACAGGTGGAACTCTCTGACGTGGCGGTCGGCGGCCTCACGCCACCCGGGAACGCCGCCGGCTCGGGAGAGGTCCTCGCGGGGAGGGCCGAAGACCTGCCGGAGAGCGGCTCTGATGCGCGCGACGTTCGCCGCGTTCCGCTCGCTGTGGCGGAGGACCACGCCGGAGGCCGGTTCGCCGCCGGGGCCGCGATCCCCGTGATCTTCCGCGCAGAACCAGGCGACCAGTTCGACGAGGGCGTCGGACCATTTGGCCTCGACGGGCAGGTCGGCGCACGGCGCGGCGACGGGGATGCGATCCCGCCGCCCCAGCGTCTCGGTCGTCGCCCACACGCGCCTGCCGTCTCGCTCGACCGGCCACCGGTGATCGGGTGTGGTGAGCGACGAGTGATGCTCGCCCCGCATCCTGATCATTTCGCGCTCTCCGGCGGGGAAGACGCACACCTCGAGCACGGGCTGCCACTCGGCCATCCCCGTCTCGTGATTGAGCGTGAGCGCGATGTCTCCGGTGCGCAGCTCCCGGTAGGAACGCCAGCCCTGCCGCGTGAGGATCTCCGTCTCCTCGTCCACGCAGTAGGCGATGTCGATCCAGCCGTTGCCGTCCATGTGGAAGTCCTGGATCGACTTGACCATGGCCACGCATTTGGCGTGGTCGTCCAGGATGTCCGGCGAGACGTGACCCCCCGTATAGTGAACCTTCACGCCCTTTGTGGAACTCAGCCGCGAATAAGCGCCTTTGGGGGAGCGGGCGCCCCACTCCTCACGGGACACGATGTCAGCCACGAGAACTCCAAGTGCAGGGGATTTCCCAGCGTATTCACGGACCGATGAGGACATGGGCGCTTTCGCCGAGAAAAGGCCCGTCAAGCCGTTAGAACGCACCGATTTGCCATAAATACGTCGACAACAACCGCGCGGCGTCGCGATCATGACGATATGTCCGTTGTCAAGGAGGTCGGCTTCTCCGCACACCCCACGCCCCCGCGGCCGCCCGTGCCGATGCGGATCTGGCTCGACGACACCGACAGCCCGGCCGACGTGATCGACGCCATGGCGCTGTCGCCGTTCGCGACGGGCGAGCAGCCCTGGTCGCGTACGGCCAGCCTCACGCGGGTCCGCGCCGACGCCCCGCTCGCCCCCGAGGGCGGCCGCCTGCTGCGGGTCGCGCAGGATTCCGACGGCCGCGAGACGCGGCTCATCGCGGGTGAAGGGTGGACGCTGCGGGTGGTCCGCAACGCCAACCGGTCGGCGACGCTGACCGCCACGGCCGTCAGCGAGGAGCTGGCCGGTTCGGTCCTCGACCAGGCGACCAGGGACGCGGAGGAGGAGGTCCCCGGCTCCGACCACGTGCGGATGGGCTTTTGGTGGCGGTCGGCCCACGGCCCGCACCGCTCCGCCAAGCCCATCACGACCTCCTCCTGGCAGGAGATCAGGCGGAACTACCCCCGGGCCGCCGTCGGCCGCCTGGACGCCCTCATGGCGACCACCGCGGCCGACGTGGCGGGCCGGCTGGTCCTCCTGCACGGCCCGCCCGGGACCGGCAAGACGACGCTGCTGCGCACGCTCGCCCGCGAGTGGGCGTCCTGGTGCCAGGTCGACTGCGTGCTCGACCCCGAGCTGCTGTTCAACGACCCCGGCTACCTGATGGACGTCGCGGTCGGCTGGGACGGCCCCGACGACGACGCCGAGCCGCGCTGGCGGCTGCTGGTCCTGGAGGACTGCGACGAGCTGATCCGCGCCGAGGCCAAGCAGTCGACGGGCCAGGGCCTGTCGCGCCTGCTCAACCTGACCGACGGACTGCTCGGCCAGGGCCGGGACGTGCTCGTGGCGATCACGACCAACGAGGACCTCAGCCGGCTCCACCCCGCGGTCGTACGGCCCGGGCGGTGCCTCGCGCAGATCGAGGTGGGCCGGTTCGACGCCGCGCAGGCGGCCGAGTGGCTGGGCCTCCCCGAGGGCGCCGGCCCCGGCGGCGCGACGCTGGCCGAGCTGTTCGCGCTGCGGGACGGCCGCCTGGACGCCGCGCCCGAGCCGCCCGCCGGCACCGGCCTGTACCTCTGACGCGCTCCCC
This sequence comes from Microbispora sp., assembly GCA_019689655.1. GTDB lineage: Bacteria > Actinomycetota > Actinomycetes > Streptosporangiales > Streptosporangiaceae > Microbispora. Next base: position 18,926 of record JADGHC010000018.1, on the reverse strand, counting down.
GGCCCGAGGGCCGGGGAGCCGCGCGCGGTGGCCACGTCCGGGCGCCCCGGGGTCCGCGCCGGGCCGGTGCGGAGCACCGCCGTCGATGGCGTAACGTCCGATGTGTCGGATACGTAAACCATCCGATGTGCCAGGTCGGGGCGGTAACAACAATCGGCGAGGTGGTCACCCTGCTGTCGGCCGGACCGAGCCCCCAGGTGAGCCCCGTCGTCCTCCACCGGTGGTCCGTCGAGGCGCGAGAGACGGGGACGGCGAAATATCTGGACCCGTTCGCGCCCGGCGGCGAGCGTGAGTGGCCCTACACGCGCTGGACCTCTCCCGAGCGGGAGATCGGCTTCGCGGCCACCGAGCTGGTGCCGTCGTGGACGGCCGCCGCGCCGCCCGGCGCCTGGCTGGAGATCGAGATCCAGGCGCGGACCGCGACCGGCGCCCTGACCAAGTGGTACGTCATGGGCCGGTGGGCCGAGACCGACGCCGACATCCACCGCACGTCGCTGCCGGGTCAGGGGGACGCCGACGGGGACGTCGCCGTGGACACCTTCGTCGCCACCCGCGCCGTCACGGCGTACCGCGTGCGCGCCACCCTGTACGGCAGCGGCGGCGCGGTGCGTTCGCTCAGCGTGATGGCCTCGGCCGTCGGGCAGGCGGGCAGAGGCGGCCCGCCGGGGCTGCGGGGGGTCGAGCTCGACGTGCCGCGCCGTTCGCAGAAGGTCCACGCGGGGCACTACCCGCAGTGGGACGGCGGCGGCGAGTCCTGGTGCAGCCCCGCGTCGTTCACCATGGTGCTCGGCTACTGGGGGCGTGGTCCCGGCCCGGCCGACCTCGCCTGGGTCGCTCCCGGCGACCCGTGCCCGGCGGTGGACCACGCCGCACGCGACATGTACGACTACAGCTACCAGGGCACCGGCAACTGGCCCTTCGGCGTCGCGTACGCCGGGCGGTACGGGCTGGACGGCTTCGTCACGCGGCTGCGCTCGCTGGCCGAGCTGGAGCGGTTCATCGCCGCCGGCATCCCGGTGATCACCTCTCAGTCGTTCCGCGAGCACGAGCTGCCCGGTGCGGGATACTCCACCGGCGGGCATCTCATGGTCGTGACCGGGTTCACGGCCGACGGCGACGTGATCGCGAACGATCCGGCCGCGCCGGACGACGACGGCGTGCGGCGGGTGTACCCGCGCGCGGCGTTCGAAAGCGTCTGGCTGCGGGCCACGGGCAGCGGGGGGATCGCGCACATCGTCTATCCCCCCGGCACTCCGCTTCCGGACTCCGGGGGGAACTGGTGACCATACGGGCCGTCGACGTGGCGCGGGTGGACGACCGCCCGCTGTGGGTGGAGATCTCGGGAGACGAGGTCTGGTGGGACGAGCCGCGCCCGCACGAGGGCGGCCGGCGCTGCGTGGTGCGGCGCAGGGCCGACGGCGTGATCGAGGACGTGCTCCCGCCCGGCTGGAACGCCAGGAACCGGGTCATGGAGTACGGCGGGCGGTCCTGGCGCGCGCACGAGGGCCGTCTGGTGTTCACCAACTGGGCGGACGGGCGGATCTACGTGTGCGCCCCCGGAGGCGAGCCGGTCCCGCTCACGCCCGGCGACTCCGCCCGCTACGCGGACCTGGTCGTCCACGGCGACGAGGTGTGGTGCGTGCGCGAGCGGGGCGACGCCCGCGACGTGGAGCGCGACATCGTCGCGGTGCCGCTCGACGGCTCTCCCCTGCGCAGCGTGGTGCGGACCCACCACTTCCTGATGAACCCGCGCGTGTCGCCGGACGGGCGGATGCTCGCGTGGATCGGCTGGAACCACCCCGACATGCCCTGGGACGCCACCGAACTGTGCGTCGGTCCGGTGGACGGGGACGGCCCCCATCGCGTCCTGCTGTCGGGCGCGTCCACGTGCCAGGCCGAGTGGCGCGACGACGAGAGCCTGTACGCCGTCAGCGACCCCACCGGCTGGTGGAACATCCACCTCGTCGGCCTGGACGGCACGGCCCGCGACCTCACCCCGGTCTCCCTGGAGTTCGGCGACGCCACCTGGAAGATCGGCGGCACGTTCTTCACCGTCACCGGCGGGCGGATCGCCACCGTGTACGGCACCGCCGACGAGCGGCGGCTCGGGGTCCTCGACGACCCCGCCACGGCGGGCTCCCCCCGGGACGTGGGCGGCGGCTACACCTACTGGGCGCCGGCCCTGTCGGCCCGCGGCTCCCATGTGGTGGGCGTGGCGGCCTCGCCGCACCGGCCGTACGAGGTGGTGCGGGTCGACCTGGACACCGGGGCGCACGAGGTGCTGTCCCCCGCCAAGCCGGTGCCCGCGGACGCCGAGCTGCCCACGCCCGAGGCGGTGACCGTGGACGGCGTGCACGCCCACCTGTACGCCCCGGCCGGCGACGGCGGGCCGGCGCCGTACGTGGTGTTCGTGCACGGCGGGCCGACGAGTTCGGCCGCCCCGGTGCTCGACCTGGAGATCGCGTACTTCACCAGCAGGGGGATCGGCGTCGCCGAGGTCAACTACGGCGGGTCGACCGGGTACGGCCGGGCCTACCGCGAGCGGCTGCGCCACAACTGGGGGGTGGTGGACGTACGCGACTGCGAGACGGTGGCGCGCTGGCTGCTGGACACCGGGCGGGCGCGGAAGGTGGCCATCAGAGGCGGCAGCGCCGGCGGCTGGACGTCGATGGCCGCGCTCGTCCACAGCGACGTCTTCTGCGGCGCGGTGTCCCACTACGGCATCTCCGACCCCGCGCACTGGGCGGCCGAGACCCACGACTTCGAGTCGCGCTACCTCGACGGGCTGATCGGCCCGCTGCCCGAGACCCGGCAGCGCTACCTGGACAGGTCGCCCGAACTGCACGCCGAGCGCGCGTCCGGCCCGGCCCTGCTCCTGCACGGCCTGGAGGACAAGGTGGTGGACCCCGCGCAGTCGGAGCGCTTCGCCGCCGCGCTGGCCCGCCACGGGCACCGGTGGGCGTACCTGACCTTCGAAGGGGAACAGCACGGGTGGCGGCGCGAGGAGACCATCGTCCGGGCCCTGGAGGCCGAGCTGGCGTTCTACGGGATCGTCTTCGGCATCCCGACGCCGGAGGTCCCGCCGCTGACGCTCCACGAGGGGACGCACAGTGAGTGAGCGGAGCGAGCGAACCGATGAGTACAGCGCGATTCGCTCACGCGGCTCCGAGCCGCCGCGCGAGGTGGACGGCGTAAGCGAGGTCGCGACGATCTGCTCGGAGCTGCTGCGGATCGACACCACCAACGACGGGTCCGGCGACGGGCCGGGTGAACGGCGGGCCGCCGAGTATGTGGCGTCGCTGCTCGCCGAGGTCGGCATCGAGCCCGTGGTGTTCGAGTCGGCGCCGCGCCGCACGAGCGTGGTGGCCCGCGTCCCCGGCGACAGCCCCGACGCGCTGCTCCTGCACGGGCACCTCGACGTCGTGCCCGCCGACCCGGCCGAATGGCGTACGCACCCGTTCTCCGGGGAGATCGACGGCGGCTGCGTGCACGGCCGGGGCGCGGTCGACATGAAGGGCACGCTGGCCATGACCCTCGCCTGGGCCCGGGAGAACGCGCGCAGGGGCGTGCGTCCCCGGCGCGACCTCGTGCTGGCCTTCCTCGCCGACGAGGAGGCCACCGGCGAGTACGGTGCGGGCCACGCCGTCGAGCGGCACCGCGACCTGTTCGAGGGGTGCACGGAGGCGATCAGCGAGTCCGGCGGTTTCTCCTGGTATGAGGGCGACGTCCGCATCTACCCGGTGGCCGTCGGGGAGCGGGGCACCGCCTGGATGCGCCTGACGGCACGCGGCGTGCCCGGGCACGGGTCCAAGCCCGCCGTGGACAACCCCGTCGCCGAGCTGGCCAGGGCCCTCGCCCGCCTCGCCGACCACTCCTGGCCGGTACGGCTGACGCCCGAGGTGGCGCGGCTGATCGACGAGCTGTCGCGGGCCCTGGGCCGGCCGATCGACGTCGACCGGCTGGAGGAGGAGATCCAGCGGATCCCCCGGGCGGCCGCACTGTTCACCGGCGTGCTGCGCAACTCGGCCAACCCGACCATGCTGGATGCGGGTTACAAGGTCAACGTCATCCCCGGCACGGCCGAGGCCCACGTGGACGGCCGGTTCCTGCCCGGGCAGCGCGAGGAGTTCCTGGAGACCATCGACCGGCTGCTCGGCCCGAAGGTCACCCGCGAGTTCGTCAGCTTCGAAGACGCGGTCTCCGCCCCCGCCGAGGGGCTGTTCGACGAGCTCACCGCCGCCCTGCTCGCCGAGGACCCCGCCGGCAGGCCGGTGCCGTACGTCATGACCGGCGGCACCGACGCGAAGTGGTTCGCCCGCATCGGCATCCGGGGGTACGGCTTCGCGCCGCTGCTGCTGCCGCCGGAGCTCGACTACTTCGGCATGTTCCACGGCGTCGACGAGCGGGTGCCGGTCGAGGGCCTGGAGTTCGGGGTGCGGGTCCTCGACCGCCTGCTCACCTGAGGCCCGCTCAGCGAAGGCGCGGGTCGAGGGCGTCGCGGACGACGTCGCCGAGCATGAGGAAGCTCAGCACGGTGGCGGTGAGGAACAGCGCGGGGAACACCAGCAGGTGCGGGTGCCCGGCGAAGAACGTCTGGGCGATGTTGAGCTGCAGGCCCCACGACACATCCGGGTACTGGAGGCCGACGCCGAGGTAGTCGAGGGTCGCCTCGCCGGCGATGACGTTCCCGACGTTCAGCATGGCCACCACGATGACCGGCGCGATGGCGTTGGGCAGGATGTGCCGGAACATGAGCCTGCGGTCGCCCGAGCCCAGCATGCGGGCCGCCGCGACGAAGTCCATCTCCTTGACGGCGATGACCTGGCCGCGCATCAGCCGGGTCATGGTCGTCCAGCCGAGCAGCACGAGGACCAGCGTCATCGCCCATATCCCGTGGTCGGGGAAGGCGACCAGCACGACGGTCGCGCCGAGCACGAACGGGATGCCGAAGAACACGTCGGTGATCCGGGAGATGATCGCGTCGGCGACGCCCCCGTAGTACCCGGCGATCGTCCCCAGCACGATGGAGATCAGCAGGGCGAAGATCGTGACCGAGACGCCGACCACGATGGACGCCCGGGCACCGTGCACGACCTGCGACCAGTAGTCGCAGCCCTGCAGGTCGTACCCGAACGGCGCGCCGCTCGCGGGGCCGTGCTTGGACAGGCGCAGGTCGCAGTTCTCGTTGGGGCCGATCCGGGTGAACAGCCCGGGGAAGGCCGCCATCGCGAGGGCCACCAGCAGCACGGCCGTGGAGAACCAGAAGACCACCCGGCCGCGCAGCTCCAGCCAGGCGTCACGCGCGAGCACGGCGGATCCTCGGGTCGAGCACGCCGTACAGCAGGTCGACGGCGAGGTTGGCGAGAATGAAGATCATGACGAGCAGGGTGACGACGCCGACGACGACGGGACCCTCCTGGAGCTGGATCGACTGGAACACCTGCTGGCCGATGCCGGGCAGGTTGAAGATGCCCTCGGTGACGACCGCCCCGGCCATGAGGTTGCCGAAGTCCACGCCGAGGTAGGTCACGACCGGGATGAGCGAGTTGCGCAGCGCGTGCAGCCCGACGACCCGCCGCCGCGACAGGCCCTTCGCGGTGGCCGTGCGGACGTAGTCGGCGCGCAGGTTCTCCACCAGGGAGGTGCGGGTGAGCCGCGCCACGTACGCCAGGCCGAACGAACCGAGGACCATGCCGGGCAGCAGGTAGCTGCCCGGCCAGCCCTCCTCCGTCCCGGCGGTCGGGAACAGCCCCAGGTTGAGGCCCAGCACGATCTGGGCCGTGTACCCGACCACGAACACCGGGACCGCGATCACGAACGTGGTCCCGGCGAGGACCAGCGTGTCGGCGATCCCGCCGCGGCGCAGCCCGGCCAGGACGCCGAGGCCGATGCCGACGACGAGCTCGAAGACCCATGCGGTCAGCGCGAGCTGCGCGGTGACCGCCCACCGGTCCTGGAGGAGCTCGCTCACCGGCTGGCCGGTGAAGGTCTCCCCCAGGTCGCCGTGGAACACCCCGAGCATGTACCGGCCGTACTGCACGAGCAGGGGGTCGTTGAGGTGGTAGTGCTCCCGCATCACCTCGAGCACCTGCTCGGGCACCGGCTTGTCGCCCGCGAGCGCCAGGATCGGGTCGCCCGGAAGCGCGAACACCATCGTGTAGATCAGGAAGGTGGTCGCGAAGAACACCGGGATCGCCTGGGCCAGGCGCCGCGCGGCGTACATCACGCCCCTGTCACCCCTGCTTCACGCTGATCGTGTACAGGTTCTTGCTGTACGGGGTCACGTTCACGCCGCTCAGCCGGCTGGTGAAGCCCACCTGGCTCTGCCAGTTCCACAGCGGGATCATCGGCATCTCGGCCAGCGCGATGTCCTCGGCCTTCTGGTAGAGCGGGATGCTCTCATCGAAGGTCGGGGCGGAGTTGGCCTGGTCGATGAGGTCGAGGAACTCCTCGTTCTTCCAGCCCATCCGGTTGCCCTCGCCCCACATGGACTCCAGGTAGTTCTGCGGGCTCGGGTAGTCCATGACCCAGTTGTTGCGGTACGGGCCGTCCTCTTTGCGCTCACGCAGGGTCGTCAGGTAGTCGGATGCCGGGATCTTGCGGAACTTGATGTCGGTGATGCCGAGGTTCTGCCTGAGCTGGTTGGCCACCGCCGTCATCCACTGCTCGTAGCTGGGGTCGGCGTTGGAGAACCACAGGGTGAGCGTGCCGCTGAAGCCGCCGGCCTTGTCGAACAGCTCCTTGGCCTTGGCCGGGTTGTACGTGCACGCCTCGCCGCAGGCGTTTTCGCGGTAGCCGGGCACCAGCGGCGCGAGCAGCGAGGCCATCGGCTTGAACGCGCCGTCGTAGACCGCATTGACGATGGCCTGGCGGTCGATGGCCATGGAGAACGCCTTGCGCAGGTCGGGGTTGGCGAACCGCTTGTCGAAGACCGGGAAGCCCAGATAGTCCATCGTGCCGTCGGGGGTCTGCTGGAAGCGGTCGCCGAGCAGCCGCTTCGCCTCGCCCGTGCTGGCCGGCGGGACCGTCGTCATCAGGTCGACCCGCCCGGCCCGCAGGTCGGTCCAGGCCGTGTCGCGGCTGGCGTAGATCTTGAAGGTGATGGCGTCGGCCTTGGGCGTGCGATCGCCCGTGTACGTCGGGGAGCGCTTGACCTTGATCTGCTTGTCGTGCTCCCAGGGGCCGTCGAGCACGAACGGCCCGTTGCCGATCGGCGCCTGGTCGAACGCCTTGAGGTCCTTGAACGCGGCCTTCGGCATCGGCGCGAAGGCGATGTAGGCGAGCGTGATCGGGAACTGGCTGAACGGCGCGGTGAGCGTCACCTGCAGCGTGGTGTCGTCCAGCACCTTGAGGCCGCGCAGCTTGTCGGTGGCCGGTTCGCCCTTCTCGGGGTTGAGCTCGTCGTAGCCCTCGATGTTGGCGAAGTAGTAGTTGTTGGTCCACCCGTTCGGGCCGTAGGCGGTGGCGTTCCAGGCGTCGGCGAAGCTCTGCGCGGTGACCGGCTCGCCGTTGCTGAACTTCCGCCCCGGCTTGAACTTGATCGTCCAGACCTTCTGGTCGGTGCTGGTCACCGACTCGGCCGCCCGCATCACGGGCTTGTTGGTGGCGGCGTCGATCGCGACCGGGGTCTCGAACAGCGTGTCGAGCACGGTGATCGAGTAGTCGCTGGACGTGTTGCCCGGGGTGAGATGGTCGGGTTCCGTCAGCGCGACGGAGAACGCGTTCGCCTCCTTGCCGCCGCCCGCCGGCGACGACCCTCCACCGCACCCGCCGCTGAGCATGATGGCCGCCACAGCGAGGGCGGCCGCCCGGCTTCTCATGACCCTCACTGGTCCTCCGCCTCTCCGTCGTGTTGCGGGTGAGGGTAGGAAACGGGACGGCCCGTCGGATCGGATGGTTTACGTATTTCTTACCGTTCCTTGACCCGGCACGCTGAGCATGGAGGATCCATGGACGCAATCAGCCTCAGCGCGCGGAGCCTGCACGCCGTCGCCGAACTGGGCTTCCAGGCGGCCCAGCAGGGGGCGCACGGGGCGATGGCCGCGCTGGGCAAGGTCATCCCCGTGGAGGCCTATGAGTTCGTCGCGTTCGACCCGGCGACCGGCCGGCACCGGTCGCTGGTGTCGTCGGGGTACGCGCGGGTGGACGACGACGCCGCGGAGGAGTACGCCCGGCTCGACGCCTACCGCCGCGCCATGTCCCAGCGCAAGCCCGTCATCATGGGCTCCCCCGGCACCGAACGCTACTTCCGCCGCCACCTGGAGCCGTACGGCTGGCGCGCCGGGATCACCACACCGCTGTTTTTGAGCGGCGGGCGCTACACCGGGCTGCTGCACGTCAGCTCCCGCGTGGACATGCCGCCCGAGGCGCCCGCGGTGATCAGCGCGGTCTCCCCCGCCCTGGCCCACCTCACCGACGTGACCCGCTGCGTCATCGACCCGCTCGGCCTGCCGCCCGGCTTTCACGCCGTGGCGTACGAACGGAGCGGGCGGCGCAGGGAGGTGGCCGGGCTGCCCATGTCGGAGGTGCTCGCGGCCGAGCCCGCGATGGCGAAGCTGGCCAGGGAGTTCATCGACTCCCGCGAGCTGTCGCGGCGGGGGCTGTGGCAGGACGGCACCGGCCAGTGGCGCGAGCTGCGCCTCCACCGGGCCGGCGTGGGCTTCCGCGGCTCCATCCAGGGCGCGATCATCGCCGAGCGCCCGTGCACCCTCCCGTACGACCTGACCTCCCGGGAGATCGAGGTGCTCACCCGGGTCGCGCAGGGCGACTCCAACCCGCAGATCGCCGCCGCGCTCGTCCTGAGCGTGCGCACCGTCACCACCCACCTGGAGCACATCTTCGCCAAGCTCGGCTGCGACAGCAGGACGCGCCTGACCACGAAGGTTCTCGCGGAAGGGCTGTGCCGGTTCGAGATTCCGTAACGATCGCCCTCCCGGGACGCGCCGAGGCCCGGTCCGACATTATTGGCGCATGTCGGTTCACGAGCGTCGGCGGCTCCCCATGGATCTGGAGCTGCTGTTCGGCGATGGCGGCGAGGGGCGGGTGCTGTCCGTCGATCTGCCGTCCGGGTCCCTCGTGTGGCCGGACCCCGGCTACGACAGACTCCGCACCCACCACCGTCCCTCGTTCTGGCTGAGCGACGAGCCGGTGACGGCGCAGCTATGGGCCCGGCTGCGGGCCGAGCACCCCCGCTCGGGCCTGTGGCCGGTGCTGCTCGAGGACGGCGTGCAGCCCTGGTCGGCGGGGCAGATCGCGCCGGACTCGCCCGAGCAGATCGACTATTACAGCGCGGCCGGGTTCATGGCCGAGGTCTGGCGGGACCTGTTGCCGGGCCACGAGGCCTACCTCGCGCCGTTCGGGGCCGAGTGCCCGGGGATCGCACCGCCCGCCGCGCTGGTGGCCGACCCCGACGTGGTCGCCGACTGGTACGCCGAGGTGGTGGCCGAGCGAAGGACCCCGCTGGGGCTCGCCGCGGTGGACCGCGGGGCCGACGCGATGGTCGCCATGGGCTGGCAGGGGGCGCTGCACCACAACGAATGGACCGTGCCGCTGGCGGCCGTCGTGCGCAGCTGGGAGGAGCGGTTCGGGGCCAGGGTGGTCGGCATGGGGTTCAACACGCTGGACCTCAGCATCGCCGCGCCGCCCGCCACGCCCGCGCACGCCCTGCATGTGGCGGCCGAGCACTGGACGTTCTGCCCCGACAGCATTTTGCAGGGGCCGGGCACGCTGGCTGACTACGCCGAGCAAATCGTGGGCCGGAACGCCTGGTCCTTCTGGTGGGATTGAGGCGATACTTGCCAACTGACAATAGATTGCCGTGACGAGTGTCAGCGAGGGAGGCGGTTTGAGCGGCACGGAGCCGGGCGGGGGCGGCCGGCCCGCCAAGGCGGCGGGTCTCAGCGCCGGCACCGCGAACATCGCCCGGATGAGCGACTACCTCCTCGGGGGCAAGGACAACTTCGCCGCCGACCGGGAGTTCGCCGAGCGGCTGATGGCCATCGCGCCCGAAGTCAAGACGATGGCCGTCGACACCCGCGAGTTCCTGGAGCGGGTGGTGCGCTTCCTCATCGAACAGGGCATACGGCAGTTCCTCAACATCGCCTCCGGGTTGCCGACCCGCCGCAACACCCACGAGATCGCCCAGGAGCTCGCCCCCGACGCCCGCGTGGTGTACGTCGACGACGACCCGGTGGTGCTCAACCACGCACGGGCCGTGCTCGCCCGCAACCCCGTCACCGGGGTGGTCGACGGCTCCATCCTGCGCCCGGCGGAGATGCTGGCCGACCCGGAGATGCTCCGGCTCATCGACTTCGCGCAGCCGGTCGCGGTGCTGATCCCGGCCAGGCTGCAGTATCTCCCCGACAGCGTCGAGCCGTACAAGTGCGTGGCCCACGTGCGGGACCACCTCGCCTCGGGCAGCTACCTGGCCATCGGCCACGCCGTCTTCGACAGCCGCCCCGAGCTGGCCGCGCCGGTCGTCGAGCTGTTCCGGCAGATCGTGCCGGACGCCGACAACGCGCCGCGCAGCCGGGAGGAGGTGCTGCGTTTCTTCGACGGCACCGAGCTCGTCGACCCCGGTCTCGTCTACATCCGCCAGTGGCGGCCCGAGGTCCCGCAGAGCACCTGGCAGGCCCAGCGGGTGTGGATCGTCGGCGGCGTCGGCCGCGTGCCCTGAGCTACCGGACGAGCACGCACGAGGGGGTGCCGACCGCCAGCGACAGGCCGGTCGGCTCCGGCAGCCCGTCCGTGAGCGCCAGCACGGCGACCGAGTCCGACCGCTGGTTGGCGACGTAGAGGCGGTCGCCGTCGACGGCGAAGTGGCGCGGCCAGCGGCCGCCCGACGGCACCTCGGCCACCATCGTGAGCCGGGGCCCGTCCACGTCGAAGACGGCCAGGGTGTCCGGCCCCCTGTTGGCGACGTACAGGTGACGGCCGTCGGCGGACAGCGCGATGTGAGAGGGCAGGTTCTCCCCCGCGGTGCCGCTCGCCCGCACCGCGCCCGCCTCCCGCCAGCCGGCGTCGTAGACCCGTACGCTGCCGTCGAGCTCACCGGTGACGTACCAGTGCCCCTCGTGGTGCAGGAAGTGCCGGGGGCCGCTGCCGGAGGCCAGCCGTACGGGGCCTTCGGGGTGCGGGCGCATGCCGGGCAGGAAGCGGCGCACCTCGTCGGTGCCGAGGTCGGTCACATACAGCACGCCGTCGGGGCCGAAGACCGCCTGGTGCGCGTGCGGGCCCTCCTGCCGGTCCAGGTGGGGGCCGCGGCCCTCGTGCGGGAACATCAGCGGGCCGGGCTCGGGCATCCCGTCCTCACCCAGCCGGTAGGCCGTGACGGTCCCGTCGCCGTAGTTGGCGATCGCCAGCCACCGGCACTCCGGGTCGAGCGCCAAGTGGCACGGCAGCGAGCCGCCGCTCGGGTACTCGCCGAGCAGCCGGGGGGTGTCGTCGCCGGCGAACACCGCGAGCCCGCCGTCCCCGGCGCGTTCGAGCACGGCGTACAGCAACGGCAGCCGGGGATGGGCCACGACGAACGACGGCCCGGACGCCGCCGTCTCGGCCACCGCCTCAAGCCGCCCGTCCGGGTGCGCCCGGGCCACCGTGAGGCCGGGGCCCGACCCCTCCGTGTCGGGGGTGTATCCGCCGATCACCAGGCCGGCACGAGGCATCGTCACTCCAAAAAGATCGTTAGCGGGATATCGCATGCTATCGGGCGCGCGTTCGGGGGCGGGCGGAGGAGTGCGGCTCGGCGGCGGCGCCGGGCTACGGGACCTCCGGCCCACCCCGAGGCCGGGTAATCATCCGTGCCGGATTCGCCGGGACGCCCGCCCGCCTGCGGCAATAAGGGCATATGCCCTATGTCGCTTTATGTCCAGACCTGAGTGGGGCAGGTGGTTGCCAGGTGTCTCGTCACCGGACTCATCACGGCGCCCGTCATCGCACAGGGGCGATCGGCGCCGATCTCGCCTCGGCCGCGCGGCTGCTCGCGGTGGCCGCGCTCGCCGTCTCACTGGCGGGCCTCGCCGTCCCGCACGCGGCGGACGCCGCGCCGCTGCGGGTCCCCCACGCGCCCGCGAAGGCGAGCGCCGCCGAACAGGCGAAAGCGAAGGCGAAGGCGGGCGCGAGGGGAAAGGCCGGTGCGCGGGAAAAGGCGGGCGCCAAGGCCAAGCCCCGGCCCGGGCCACGTGGCTACCAGATGGCCCGGGACTCGCGGGCCGAGGCCCGGCAGTACGGGTCGGGGATCGGCAGGGACATCCAGAACCTCAACGGGGTCAGCACGCCTTCGCTACTGAGCGGCCCGCAGTCGACCACCGTCACGTCCGCCGGGCACATCACCAGTCAGGGCGCGTACTGCGCCCCCGGCGGCACCTCCTGCGACATCTCCCAGAACATGTGGTGAGCCGCACGCGGTGAACGGCCGCGACGCCGCCGTACGGGCGGTCGGCGCCGCAGGGCCCGGGCGGCGATCGGACGGCGGCGCGGCGGGCCGCGACCGGTCCGCCGCGCCCGTCGAGGACAAGGCGGCCGTGGCCCTCGAGGCGGGCGCGGAGAAGCCGGGGCGCCGCTGGTGCGGTCCGCACCGGCCGCGATCGGCTTGCCGGCGTTTTCGCGAGCGACCGCGGCGCGACGCTCGGGCCACCCCGGTGGGGCCTCCCGCCCGGCCGGACCGCGTTCCGGGCCGGCAGTGGTCCGGCTATGCGCGGGCCGGGCTAACCCAGTTTCGCCCGGGCGGCGGCGGACACGACCCTGCCCTTCTCCGCGGGTGACAGCAGGCCGGCGGCGACCCACTCGTCGGCCACGTGGGCGACCGCCGACTGGAACCGGCCCCGGTTGGCGAACGGAGCCTGCTCCCACACCGCGTCGAGGAACGTGGTGCCGTCGTCCTTGGCCCGGTTCGGCACGCCGGAGTCCACCTTTCCGAAGACGATCTCGGGCTCCTGCCTGCGGAAGTAGGCGTGGTAGCGCCTCGTGTCCCCGATGTAGAACGGCACCAGCGACAGGCCGTGCGTGGTGAAGGTCATCGGCGAGGTGGGCGTCATGGCCCCGGCCAGGTCGCCGTCCAGCCCGAGATCCTTGTAGAAGGAGAACTCGCGGTAGGTCCTCTCGTCGCTCAGGGCGACCATCGGCACCGGGCCGTAGGCGAGGCTCTGGATCGACGGAACGTCCAGCGCCTTCTCCGCCCGCAGGCTGAACGGCATCGTGACCGTGACCGTGTCGCCGGGCTTCCAGGTCCGGCTGAGCGTGACGTACCCCTCGGGCGCGTCGCCGAGGCGCTGCTCGGCCCCGTTGACGCGCACGGTGAAGCCCTTCTTCACCCAGTACGGCACCCGGAGCTTGAGGTCCAGCGGGCCCGAGCCGTCGATCCTGAGCGTCACCGTGCCGGAGGGATCGGTGGGGTAGTCGGTCGACTGGCTGACCCGGAAGCCCTTCTCCGGCCAGCTCAGCTCGGAGGCCATGTAGAGGTTCACATAGAGCGCCGAGCCGTCCGCCGACTTGAAGTACACCGAGTCCTGGAACTTGGTCAGGCTCTCCAGGCCGGTGCCGCCGCAGCAGGTGCCGAGGTTGCCGTAGCTGCGGACCGAGCCCGGGCTCATCGGGACGAAGTAGGTGAGCAGCGGATCGGTGGTGCTGTCGATGTTGCGCCGGGAGGCGAGGATCTGACCATAGAGAGCCCGCTCGTAGTACTGCATGTACTTCGGGTCCCCGGTGTGGAAGAACAGGCCCCGGCTCAGCTTGAGCATGTTGTAGACGGCGCAGGTCTCGGCGTTGTTGGCGCCCAGCGCGCCCACGATGACGTCGCGCTCCCCGAACAGCTCGCCGTTGTCGCTCGGCCCGGACAGGCCGCCGTCGGTGAAGATGCGGTGCGGCACGACCATGTCCCAGAAGTTGACGGCGGCGGTCAGGTAGTCGCGGTCGCCGGTCTGCTCGTACACCGACAGGTATCCGATGAACTGCGGGATGTGCTGGTTGGCGTGCTTGCGGTTCAGGGCGTCTTGGCCCGCGATCGTGGCGTTCTTGAGCGCGGTGTTGTCGAAGCACTTGGCGGTGTCGAGGTACTCCTGCTTGCCGGTCAGCGCGTACAGGTCGGCCATCACCGCGTTCATGGCGTTGTACTCGCCGGCGATGTACGTCGCCCACATCCGGTCGAGCTGCTCGCGGGAGAGCTTGGACAGCCGGCTGTGGACCCAGTCGCCCATCTTCAGCACGATCTCGCGGGCCTGCCGGTTGCCGGCGTGCTGGTACGCGTCGAGCAGCCCGCGCATGATCATGTGACAGGTGTAGTAGGGTGCCCAGATCGTGGGGTAGGTCGCCCCCTGCTCCAGCAGGATGAACTGCGTCTCCGGGTAGGCGGCGAGGAACCCCGGGTGGCTCGGCCCGGGGGTCCCGGTGGGCTCGGAGATCAGCCTGGCGTCCCGGCCCTTGCCCGAGGAGTCGGCCGCGGTCTCCCCGGAGGTCTCGTCGAACCGGTACCACGCCACGTTCCCGCCGCCCAGGCCGCCGTCCGCGCCGGTGGTCAGCGCCCGGACCTCTGACGCGCTCAGCGCGCGGTCGTAGATCTGGAACTCGTCCACCGCCCCGCTCAGCAGCGGATCGCCGTACTGGGACTTGCCGATCCAGTTGTTGCCGGTCGTCCCGAGGTCGGACGGCTTGAGGGTCATTCCGGTGGTGGTGCCGGCCACCTCGCCGTTGATGTAGAGCGTTCCGGTGCCTCCCGAGAGGGTGACCGCGACGTGGCTCCAGGTGTTCGCGGCGAGCCGCCGGGTCGCGTTGATCCGCTGCTCCCCGCCGCTGCCGCCGGTGGTGATGGCGAAGCGCGGCGCGGACCCGGCGCTGAGGGTCAGAACTTCCCGTCCACCCGGGCGACCGGAGCCGGGGGCGGCGCCGGCTGCCCGACCTTGGCGGCCAGGGCGTCCTGGCACTCGCCGAGCGCCGCGACCATGTAGTCGACCTTGTTCTTGTAGAACTCGTCGCCGGTGCCCGCGTACGCCAGGGACAGCGCGCTGAGGAAGTGCCCGGTGTAGTGGCCGCGCAGGTTGCCCGTGGCGTCGTCCCAGCCGCCGGGCGGCTGCGCGCCGAGGGTGTCCAGCCCGGCGTTGGCCCGGAAGTTGGCCAGCATGCGGTCGGCGGGGTAGGCCCGCAGGAAGTTCAGGATGCGGTCGCGGTTGGTGGCGAACAGGGACTCACCCAGCCTGACCCTGTCGTTGGCGAAGGGCTGCACCCGCCATCGGGCGGGAACGGGGAAGTCGCCGCCGACGGCGTTCGCCGCGGGCGCGGTGCGGGTGACGGAGGCCCGGGCCGTGCCGGTCCCGGCGGCGGTGGCCAGCGCGAGCGCGGGCGGAGTGGCGGCGGCCAGCGCGGCCAGGCGCAGCACGTCACGCCGGTGGATGGGGGTGGTCATGTCGGGGGGCTCCTCGTCGTCGGCTCGGCGTCTGGTGGTGTGATGTCTCGCGAGTGCGAGCGGACCGTCCGGGGGCGGTCCGCGGGCCGGTGATGTTAGCGCTAACATACAATCGCTTTTAGATAAGGGGCTATCACTGTCCGTAGTGCCGTCACGGGTCCGGGCCGATCTACCGCCACGGGAGGCGATGCCGACTGTCGAGAGGTTGTTTCCGCTGGTCAAAGTGGCTTGAGCGGAGCCAGGCGGGGGTGCCTGACCGACCGGGTTCCGGCACCGGCCGACCGCGCCACACCGCTCACGGCTCATGTTGCGGCAATGTTAACGCTCTCGCATCGCCCGTCAAGGGTCCCGCGTACGGCGGCGCCGCACCGGGCATCTCACCGGCCGGTCACTCCATCACGTCGGAGGGGGCGCGGCGGACGCTCACGTTCTCGTCGACGACGAAGCCCAACCGCATGAGCATCTGAGGCGGCTCGCCCGAGCACAGGTGCCGGCGGATGAACTCCCGCAGCTCCGGCATCTCCAGCGCCTGGGTGTGGAAGGCGGCGCTCAGCCCGTACGCGGAGGCGAACAGCAGCATCCGCTGCAGCGCCTCGCCCGCGCGCAGCCAGTCCTCCCGGCGGTCGCCGGCGGTGGTGAGCAGCGCCACGAGGCCCGTCGAGGTGGACACCCGCGCATCTGACGCGGTCCCCCACTCGTGCCCCCTGGCGTAGTCCCGCTGCGCGAAGTGCTGGGGGTACATGCGCCGCAGATCGGCCGGGTAGCCCGCCTCGGGCACGCCGTCACGGCGCGAGCTGCCGGGCGGCCGCGCCCAGCGCAGAAGTTCGAGGACGAACGCCCGGTCCTGGGACTGCACGTCCTGGGCCGCGCCGGTGAGCGCGGCGAGCACCCGTGCGGCGGCCTCCGAGCCGACCGGCATCAGGTGGCCGTCCTCGGCCGCCGCCTCCGCCACGAGCGCGTCGACCAAGCGGTCCGGCACCGGCAGGGCGGTGAAGCCCGACCGGTGGGTGCGGCGGCGCTCGATCTCGGCGTGCAGCAGGCGGGTGTGCTCGCCCGGCTCCCGCCCCGGCCGCACGCGTACGGTCGCCAGCAGCAGCGGCCGCTCCGGGTCGGGGATCCGCCGCACATGGGGCTCATACCCGAGCGCCTGCAGAGTGATCCGTACGTTGAACAGCGCGGCACCACAGCTGATCGTCATCTGCCGGCCCGATGGGTCGGAGATCCGCAGCTTCCTGTCGGGGTCGGCGCGCAGGCTGATCTCGTCACCGGAGACGCCGAACGCCCAGGGCTGGGTGTTGTGGATCGAGGGCGCCCACAGGGCCGCCTCCACCGCGGCCCGCGCCGCCTGCGCGATCCCCTCGTGTGTCCGGGTGTTCACGATGTCCCCCTCACTGGGCTCCGGCCTCCCCGTCAGAGCAACGGCGGTGCGATGAGCTGGTCGTCGACGAGGAAGGCGAGGTCGGCGTCCACCTCGACGACGCCCTCCACCCGGCGGACGGCGTGCAGCAGCGGCTTGATGTCCGACCTTCGGGGCACTTGCCCGTCGATGGTGACCACGCCGCCGGAGACGGTGATCCGCAGGTCGCCGGGGTCGAGGTTCAAGCGGGCGGCGATCTCCTCGATCTCGGCCAGGATGTCCTCCGCCGGGCGGACGAACACCCGCAGCAGGTCGCTTTGGTGGACCGTCCCCACGATGCGGCCGGTCATGGCGTCGACCACGGGCAGCTGCTTGATGCGGTTGCGGTGCATCAACCGGGCCGCGTCCCGGACGGAGGTGCCGCCGGTCACCGTGATCGCGGGGCGCGTCATGATCTGGCCGGCCGTCGTGCCCGCCGCCTTCCGGTGCTCCTCGCGCCGGTGCGGACCGTCGAGCACGCTTTCGCCCGGGTCGATCTCCTTCAGCAGGATGTCGTCCTCCGACACCACCCCGACCGGCCGCCGGTCGGCGTCGATCACCGTGACCGCGCCCACCTTGAACCGCTGCATGGTGGCGACAAGGTCGGCGAACGACGCGTCCATCGGTACCGCGATGGCGACCTTGCCCATGACATCCTTCACTTTCGCCGTCATCACGACGCCTCCCATCTCTTCAGTGCCAGCGTCCCTCCCCCGGTCATCCGGGGTCAGCGGTGAAGGTCCCGACCGCCCGGGACTTTCGGCCACCCGAGCCTTCGGCGGCGCGTCTCCGCATGGCGAAGGACCCCGCGGGCAGGGCCGTCCGCCTCTACGCGTCCGGCCCGTACGGCGGTGCGATGAGGGTTACGAGGGAAGGAGCCGGACATGCACATGAAGGTCCGGGACGTCATGACATGCGAGGTCGCCTCCGTCAACGGCAGCACGCCGATCAAGGACGTGGCCGAGGTGCTCATCACGCACGGGGTCAGCGCGGCGCCCGTCGTCGACGGCGAGGGCCACGTCGTCGGCGTGGTCTCCGAGGCCGACCTGCTGCGCAAGGAGGAGTTCCGCGAGCAGTTCTACCGCGAGGGCTACCGGCCGCCGCTGCGTGTCCGCCTGCGTGAGGTCATGGGCCGCGGGACCGCCAAGATCCGGGAGCGGGCCCGCGGGGTGACCGCCGCCGAGGTCATGTCGGCCCCCGCCGTCACCACCCGGCCGTACACGAGCGTGGTCAGCGCCGCACGCGAGATGACCCGGCACGGCGTCAAGCGCCTGCCCGTCGTGGACGACGAGGGCCTGCTCGTGGGCATCGTCAGCCGCCACGACCTGCTCAAGGTCCTCGCCCGCGCGGACGCCGACATCGCCCGCGAGATCCGTGAGGAGATCATCGCGGGCTGCCTGTGGGCCGACCTGTCACGCGTGGAGGTAGCGGTGTCGGAAGGCGTCGTGACGCTCACGGGCGCCGTGGAGCGCCGCTCACAGGCACGGGTGCTCACCCGCATGATCGAGCGGACCAACGGTGTGATCGGCGTCGTCGACCGCCTGGAGTGGAAAGAGGACGACGTCGGCCCCTGGGAAGAGCACTGACCGGCCGCCGCCCCGCCTCAGACTCCGGAGCGATGGAAACGCCGGCACCCCTGCCCGGCCATCGGGCAAGGGTGTCGCGGCACACTCCGGAGCCTTTATCGCCGAAAGGCCCCGATCGGCGACGGCCGCGTTCCGCCTCCGGCAAGCCCGCTCACCAACGGCGCGCCGGCCGGAGGCGGGCCGCTCCGCGGTCAGGACGCATTGGCGCAGATCGCATAAGGGATGAAAGCCGCTCCGACATGGCTGTTGTTGAAGAACCTCAGATCCCACCCCGTATTTGTGGCGTTCGGCGCGGATGTAACGACAGAGACGACGCTGTCGTCGACATTAATACCACCGGCCACCAGCCGATATCCCCCGGAAATCACCACCTTCCCGGCGGGGCACAGGCGAAGTGTCCATTGCGAACGTGAGAGGCGGTCTCACGTGCGGCACTGGCGAATTCGACGGCGACCCGGGCGGGCCACGCGGGCCACGCCGTGACGTCGATCAGCTCCGTTGCCACGGTGCGCCTGTGCCGGGGTGACAGGGTGCGCGCGGCCGTCGTCAG
>JADGHC010000424.1 GCA_019689655.1 Microbispora sp. | reverse complement strand
GCGGCTGCCGGGGACGTTCGTGGACTATGAGCTGGGGCCGCGTGAGTACGAGCTGAGTGTGGCGCAGACGATCCTGCGGGTGCATACGCGGGTGGCGGATCTGTACAACGAGCCGATGAACCAGACCGAGCAGCAGTTGCGGCTGACGATCGAGGCGTTGCGGGAGCGTCAGGAGCACGAGCTGGTCAACAACCGCGACTTCGGGCTGCTGCACAACGCCGATCTCAAGCAGCGCATCCACACCCGCTCGGGCCCGCCCACCCCCGACGACCTCGACGAACTGCTCGCCCGGCGGCGCAGCTCGCACTACTTCCTCGCCCATCCCCGGGCCATCGCCGCCTTCGGGCGGCAGTGCACCCGGCGCGGGGTGTATCCGGACGTCACCGAGGTGAACGGGGCGAAGGTCATGGCATGGCGGGGAGTGCCGATCCTGCCCTGCGACAAGATCCCCATCACCGAGGACGGGCTCAGCTCGATCATCGTGATGCGTACCGGCACCGAGAAACAGGGGGTCGTGGGGCTGCGCCGCACCGGGCTGGCAGACGAGTACGAGCCCGGCCTGTCGGTGCGGTTCATGGGCATCGACGACAGGGCGATCATCTCCTACCTGGTGACCACCTATTACTCGGCGGCCGTCCTGGTGCCCGACGCCCTCGGCGTACTGGAGAGCGTCGAGGTGAACTGAACCACCCCTGCCGGCCGGAGCGCTCGGCCAGGCGCCCCGGCCGGAGGCGGCTCGCCGGGTCGGGCCGGTTCCAGACCGCCGTCGAGGGTGAGGACCCGCGTTCACCCTTCATGGGTGGTACGGCCCGGCTAAGGTGGCCGCTGGCCGGTAAGGATCTGTTCCACGAGCGTCGCGGGGTGGGCTTGTTCGCAGCGTCGGATCGCGCCCGCCGGGCGGAGGCGGCCACCGCCCTGGGCAGCCTGGAACGCGGAATCGAGATTCTCCTGTGCCTGGCCTCGGCCATGCGGCCGATGAACCTCACCCAGGTGCACCAGTCCACCGGGTTCTCCAAGACCACCACCCACCGTCTGCTGGCGACCCTGCAGCGGCGGGGCCTGGTCACGCGTACCGGCGGCGGCTACACGCTCGGCGGGCGCGTGGCCGACCTCGTGGCGCCGCGCGGCTGGGCGGTCCGGGGGCGACGCCTGCCCGGCTCGCGCAGGGTGGTCCTGCCGTACCTGCTCCAGCTCTACGAAGCCACCCGGCAGACGGTCAACGTGGCCGTGCCGGACGGGCTCGAGATCGCGTACGTCGAGCGGCTGTACGGGCACAACCGGGTGAAATCGCCGTCCGACGGCCTGGACCGGGCGCCGCTGCACTGCACGGCCGCGGGCAAGGTGCTCCTCGCCCACGACGCGGGCCTGCGCGGGGCGTTCCTCACCGCCCCGGCCCCGCGGCGGATGACCGGCCGTACGGTGACCGGCCGTACGGTGACCGGCCGGGCCGCGCTGGAACACGAGCTGGCGGCCATCCGCGGGGAGGGCGTGGGGTACGCGCGGGAGGAGTTCGCCGAGGGCGTGTGCTGCGCGGCCGCGCCCGTCTTCGGCCCGGACGGCGGGGTGTGCATGGCCGTCGCGGTCGCGGCCCCGGCCGCAGTGATCGGGGCGGCGGCGCTGCCGCGCCTGGGTGCCGTCGTACGCAGGACCGCCCGCCAGATCACCGGCGCCCTCAGCCTGTGACCCCCGATCTTCGGGTTGAGCGCGCGGGGCGACGGGAAGGCTCGATCACGTCGGGCATCGGGCACGTCGGGCATCGGGCGCCCGCGCCTGCGCCCGGTGCCAGGGAAGACGGCACACCATCGCGGGGGAGTCATGCATCACCGCCTGATCGGCCGGGCCGGCCTCGTCGCCGTGCCGATGATCGTGCTGCTCACGGCGTGTGGGGCGCCGCGGCCCGAGGTGCGCTCGCAACCAGCCGCCGCGGGCGGGGCGACGCCGGACACGGCCGCCGTGGCGGCCTCGCCCTCGCCGGTCGCATCCCCCGTCACGGCCGTGGACGACCCGGAGGAGTGCCGGGACGCCGACTGCACGGTGGCGGTCCGCCCGGGGGATCGGCTGCGGCTCGACCGGAAGACCGGCCTCGACGCGATCTCGGTCGTCGCCCTCGGCCGGGAGCAGGTGCGGCTGCGCTTTGAAGCGGGCGGGGGGACCTACCGAGTCGAGGGCATGAACGTCAATGTCAGCCAGAACTGCGTCAACGGCCGCTGCCACACCCGGGGCGGGCTGACGCTGGCCGTGGGACGGCCCGGCACGATCGGCGGCATCCACTTCCGGCTGGTGAGCACGGCGCTCGATTACGCCGTCCTGGCCTTGGCGCCGTCGTAACCGTCGTCCCCCCGGGGGGAGCTCCTGCTGTTCCGCCGCTCCGCAGGGTCCGGCCGGGACAGCCGGTCCCGCTCCTCAGGGCCCCAATGCCCCCGGCCGTACGGGCCGCAGGCCCCGGTGGACGCCGGGACCTGGTGGACCGCCCGGTTCCGGCGGCCCGGTCGGCCCTGGCCGGCCCCGCGAGGCGGCTGCCGCTGCAATCACCAGTGGAACCAGTGAATGCGGCGGCAGTTGCTGCATACGAAGCAGGTGGCGTCGCGGTTGGCCCAGTCGAGATTCATGAACGTCATGCCGGTGGTCTGCAGCTTCCATCGGTGCTGCTCGAACAGCTCGTTCTCGCACGTGTCGCATTTCAAATTCCGGCCGTCGGCGAGCCGCACCGGCAGTGGTTCATCCATACTCTCGATGCTAAACGGCGGTCTTCTCGTGTGGCCTGCCGGGAAAATCCGCAGCGATCGGGAGGCGTCATGCGGTGATGCGCGTGACAATGGCCAATTGTGAACATCTACGGGGCGCTTGCGTCGTTCGCGGTCATCGTGGCATTTCTTACGCTCACCCCCGGCCTGGACACCGCCCTGATCCTGCGTACGTCGCTGCTCGCCGGCCGGAGGCCGGCCTGGGCCGTGGTGCTCGGCATCCAGCTCGGCACGCTGCTGTGGGGCCTGCTCGCGGCCGCCGGCCTGTCGGCTCTTCTCACCGCGTCCCAGGTGGCGTACGAGGTGCTGCGGTGGGCGGGCGTCGCGTACCTCATCTGGATCGGCGGCAGGATGCTCTGGCACAGCCGTACGAGCGGGGCGGACGACGCGGTGCCGCCCGATCCGGCGGACGCCGGGTGGGGACGGGCGTTCCGGCGGGGCCTGCTGACCAACCTGCTCAACCCCAAGGTGGGCGCCTTCTACGTCGCGGTGCTGCCTCAGTTCATGCCGCGGGGGGTGCCGCACGCGGTGATGGGCGTGCTCCTGGCGGGCGTCCATGTGTGCGAGGTGTTGGTGTGGAGCGCCGTGCTCATCGGCTTCACCGGCGTGGTCCGCGGCTGGCTGCGCAGGCCGTCGGTCAAGCGCGCCCTGGACCGGCTCACCGGTCTCATCGTCATCGGCTTCGGTCTGCGCCTGGCGATGCAGCAGTCCTGAAGCCCAGGAAGGGGCCGACTCCGCACACCTCGGGCACGGCGGCGATCGGCACCTCCTCGGTGAGGGCGCGGACCAGCAGGGTCTCGACTCCGCGCAGCACGGCCTCGGCGGTGTCCGGGTGGAGGTACGCGGTGTCCACGATGAGGCTGAGCTTCCCGGTGTCGGGGGCCGAAACCACCGTGAAGAACGCCTTGAACCGGACACCCGGCCAGGCGTTCGTGACGTACGTCCGGGTCTTCTCGGTGAGACGGGCCACCTCCTCGTCGGAGCCGACGGGAGGCAGGCCGGGCCAGGTGCCGACGGTCCGCCTGTCGTTGAAGAACGCGTCGAGATCCGGCTCCCTGCCGCGGCGGCGGCCGATCTCCTCCCGCATGGCCTGCATCTCGAACGGGTCGTAATGCGCGGTGCGGTACGCCGTGAGCGCCCCGCGTCGCGCGGCCCGGCAGGCGGCGGCGAAGTCGGAGCGGGGCAAGTCGAGCACGAAGAGGCCGTCCTGTTCGACCGTGCCGACCATCGTGCGGGTGCGGTCGTCGCGGCGGTTGCTGTGCACGAGCTGCATGACCGCACGAGGGCGGCCGCTCACCGTGGCGAGCATGGTGGCGCAGGCGGCGAGCAGCACATTGGTCGTGCTCATCGTCCAGCGCTCCGCCAGCCGCTGCGCCGCGACGGCGAGCGCCACCGACTCCATGCCGATCTCGATGAACCGCGGGTCCTGCGCCTCGCGCGGCGGGTGATCGAACACGTCCAGCGGCCCATCCGCCAGCACCGAGTGCCAGTAGCGGACGGATTTGGCCGAGCGGGCGCGGTACGGCTCGGTGCGCTCCACGGCCGCCTGGTCCATCGGCTGCCAGTCGGCGGGCGGCAGCTCCGCGCCGCTCAGCAGGGCCCTCCACTCCTGCGACAGGAGGTTGAGCGCCTGAAAGTCCACCGCCAGGTGGGAGAAGGCGAACGCCAGCGCCGTGGGACGGCCGCCCTTGACGACGACGGCGCAGCGCAGCGGCAGGTCGCGGTCGTGCGTGAAGGCCGTCTGGCCCAGCTCACCCGCGAGCCGCTCGGCGACCCGTAGCGCCCGGTCCTGTCCCGCCTCCACCAGGTCCACGGTCAGCTCGCCGCCGCGGCCGACCCGCTGCACCGGTCCTTCCGGAGTGAGGGCGAAGGTCGTACGCAGGCTCTCGTGGCGTCCGAGCAGCACGCGCAGCGTGTCCAGGACGCTGCCGAGGTCGCGTCTGCCGTACACGGGCAGCACCCACGGGCAGCTCAGGAACGTCTGGCTTTCGCCCATGAGGTGGACCGCCCGCCACATCAGCCGTTGTCCCCAGGTCAGCGGCGCCTGGCCTTCTCGTGGTCCGCCGAACGCCACCGTCACCATGAGATCGTCGTCCTTCGGGCGGACACGGCCCGGGCGACCAGGGCGGACAGGGTGCCGACGTCCTCGAAGCGGGCCAGCTCGTCGCCGAGGTCGATCTCCACCCCGAAGGCGTCCTCGATCGCGCCGACGAGCCGGAGCCGCGCCGGATAGGTCAGGCCGAGCGCCGACAGGGAGTGACCGGCGGCGAGCACCTCCTCGACGGTGATCCCGCCGTCCGACACGTCGGCGATCAGCTCTGCCAGCCGCCGCGTGTACTCCTCCGCCGTCATCCGGCACCATCGTCGCCGATCGCGGTGTTCCGGCGCAGCCGTACGCTGCGGGGCCGCATATCCCATCCAGCGTTCACTCCCCGCACCTCACCGAAACATTTCGGTGTGATGCCCACTCGGTGATTGGCAATAAATGCCTGTTGGTCCGCTTTTGGGGCCTCCGCAATTCCCCATGCATCCGAAGAATAGGCAACATCAACGGATGGGCGCCAGTGAAAGGTTAAAAGTGCCAGGTCGAAAGTTTCGTGGCCGGATGCCCGACCGGTGAGCGGACGAGACCGTGTTGCACGGCACTGCGCCGGCCCGGCCGGGCGTGGGGCGGTCGGCGACCCGGGCGTACGGCGGGGCGGTCGGCGACCCGGGCGTACGG
>JADGHC010000423.1 GCA_019689655.1 Microbispora sp. | reverse complement strand
TCGTACCCGTCGATGACCGGGACCACGGAGCAGACGGCGCGGACCCGGGAGTCGATGGCGCCCAGGATGAGCACATGCCCGCCGCTGTAGGAGATGCCCCACACCCCGATCCTGTCCGGGTCCACATCCTCCCTGGCCTGCAGGAATGAGATCGCGTTGCGATAGTCCTCGATCTGCTTCCACGGGTCGATGTGCCGTCGCGGCTCGCCGGTGCTCCCGCCGAAGTATCGGTAGTCGATGACGAGGGCGGCGATCCCGGACTGTGCGAACACCTCCGCGAACAGCGGCTGTGCCACCTCTTTGACGTAGCACCATCCCCCGGCCAGCACGACCGCGGCATGGGGCCCGGGCCTGTCCGGTAGATAGAGCAACCCGCTCAACTGCTCGCCCTCGCTCGGCACGGTCACGGGTGTCGGCGTCGCCGCACGCGGTTCTGGCATTTCCGCCTCCATGTTCGTTTTCGAGGACGGTATCACTAATGCGCGCGCATGTACGCATGTTGAACGGTATCGATGTGAGACGAGTCTGAGACGCGCGGGCCGTCTTCCGCCGGATCCGATACGCGCTCGCGTAGTCGCTGGGGAGGGTGACCAGGGCGTTCCGTCGGGGCGGACCGGGCCGAATCAACCTTGACGGCCATCGATTCACTTCTCATAATACGTACCTATGTTCACAGATCGTGCATCAGGACAAGTGGGGCACCGTGCGTAGCACGCCCGTACGCATCGGGATCTGCGGCCTCGGCAGCATCGGGTGCGCGGCAACCCGCCTGCTGCTCGACCACAGGACGGGCTTCGACATCGTCGCCGCGGCCACGAAGGAACCGGAGGCCATAGGGCGGCCTCTTCACGAGGTGGTGGGTGCGTCCGGATCCGCGGGTCCCGCGGTCACCGGCAGCATCGAGGAGGTGCTCGCCGCGGGACCGGAGATCGTGATCTATGCGACGGGCTCGTTTCTGCGTGACACGGCGGACGACCTCGTCGCCTGCGCGTCGGCCGGCGTCCACGTCGTGTCGCCCTGCGAGGAGCTGGCCTTCCCGTTCGGCCGGTTCGCCGAGCCGGCCGCCCGAATCGACGCCGCCGCGCGGCGAGGTGGGGCGACCGTCCTCGGCACTGGTGTGAATCCGGGCTTCATCTTCGACTCGCTCCTCGTCGCGGCCACGGGCTCGGCATGGGACGTCCGCGCCATTCGCGGGCGCCGTACGGTGGACGTCGTAGGTTTCGGGCAGAACATCCACCTCCGCCTCGGCATCGGATACACGGCCGAGGAGTTCCGGAAAGGGCACGAGGCGGGGACGATTGCCGGCCACGTGGGCTTCCCCGAGTCGATCGAGCTCGTATGCGAGCGGCTGGGGCTGAAGCTGGACGCCCCGGTCGAGGAGGAGTTCGAGCCGTACATCGCGGAGACGCCGGCGCCCACGAAGTACGGCCACGTCCCGGCCGGATACACCGAGGGCTTCGTACAGAGGGCCACGGGCATGGTCGGCGGCAGGCCCTTCATCCGGCTCGAACTGGTCCTGCACCTGCGGCCGACAGACGCGGGGCTCGAGACGACCGACTCGTTCGTCATCGAGGGCGTCCATCCCGTCAACCTCGTGATGTCCCCCGGTATGGACGCGATCCCCGCGACGTCCGCGCAGCTGGTGAACAGCATGCCGGGGGTCCTGTACGCGGCGCCCGGCCTGAAGACGGTCAAGGATCTGCCGGTCGCCGGCGCGTGGCACGACCTCCGGGTCAACCCCTTCCGCTGAAACGAGTGCCCATGTCCCACATCGAGTCCCCTCCGGACACGTCGACGGACCCGTTCTCGGGAGTGCCGATCGGGGTGGCGGAGCAGGATGAAGCTCACGAGTTCTACCGCGCCATGTCGATCGTGCGCAGTGTCGAACTGGAGATAGAAAAGATGCACCGCCTCGGGCGAATGTCCGGGTCGTTCCACTCGTCGATTGGGCAAGAGGCGGCGGCGGTCGGCGTCTGCGCCGCGTTGCGCCCGACGGACTTGGTGACCAGCACCCACCGGGGCCACGGGCACGCGCTCGCCAAGGGCGTTCCCATCGAGGGGATCTTCGCGGAGCTGCTCGGCCGTGCGTCCGGAGTCAGTGGAGGACGCGGCGGGTCGATGCATCTGCACCATCGCCGGTCCGGCTTCCTGGGCGAGAATGCCATCGTGGCCGGCGGAGTGCCCTGGGCCGCCGGCGCCGCCTGGGCACGCAGGCGGCGGGGGACCGATGACATCGCGGTCGCGTTCATGGGAGACGGCGGATTCGCCCAGGGCGTGACACACGAGACCCTGCTCCTCGCGCGCTTCTGGAAGAGCCCGTGCCTGGTCGTCTGCGAGAACAACGGCCTCGCGCACTCGATGCCGTCCGAGCGTCTCTTCGGGCCGCCCGGAACCATCGCGCGCATGGTGGAGGCGACGGGAGTGCTGTCGCGCTACGTCGACGGTCGCGACGTGATGGCGGTCGCCAGGGTCGCCAGGGAACTGGTCGCGGAGGTGCGACGAGGTGTTCCCGCCTTCCTCGAATGCAGCGTCTTCCGTGTGCGGCCGCACAGCCTGTCTGATCCCGACTACCGCTACCGTCCCAGGGGCGCGGGGCAGGACTGGCTGGCACGCAACGACCCGATCGCCAACCTCCGTGCGCGCTTGGAGTCCCTTCCCGCCAACCGCGTTGCGCGAATCGACAGGGAGGTGGCAGAGGAGGTCGCCCAAGCGCTGGAACGAGCCGAGGCCGCGGCGCGTCCCCCCGCGTCGGCCTCAAAGTGGTTCGTCTATTCCTCCCCGGAGCTGCAGAACCATGCGTGAACTCAAGTACGCCGAGGCGATTCGTGCCGCTCTCGAGGACGAGATGGCAATCGACGACAGCGTCGTGGTCATGGGAGAGGAGGTCGGCCGTCTGGGGGGCGTGTTCACCACCACCCAGGGTCTGATCGACAGGTTCGGGGACCACCGCGTTCTCGACTCGCCCATCTGCGAGGCGGGACTGGTCGGGTTCGCCATCGGAGCGGCCGTCGAGGGGATGCGCCCGGTCGTCGAGATCATGTTCTCGGACTTCGTGCTCCTGGCCCTCGACCAGATCGTCAATCTCGGTGCCAAGGTGCGGTACATGAGCGGCGGCCAATTCAGCGTGCCGCTGACCATCCGCATGCCCGGCGGAGCCGGCACCAACCACGGCCCGCAGCATTCCCAGAGCCTGGAGACGATCTTCGCCAACGTGCCGGGGCTCGTGGTGGCCATGCCCTCCAACCCGTCCGACGCTTACTGGATGCTCCGCCACGCCATACGATCCGACGATCTGGTGATCTTCCTGGAGAGCAAGAACCTTTACTTCAGGGAGTCGGGGGACGTCGACGAACGCAGCGGCCCTGACGGGTACGGCGCCCGGGTCGTGCGCGAGGGGCATGACCTGACCGTCGTCTCCGCCGGCCGGATGGTCGGGCGCTGCCGGGAGGCGGCGGATGAGCTCGCCGCGGAGAACATCTCCTGTGAGGTTGTCGACCTGCGCTATCTGTGGCCGCTGGACACCACGACGATCGAGGCCTCGTTACGTCGGACGGGCAAGCTCGCCGTAGTCCACGAGGCCGTCGAGTTCTGCGGCTGGGGCGGGGAGGTGGCCGCCTGGGTCTCCGAGCACTGCTTCGAGCGTCTCGACGGGCCGATGGTACGCATCGGCGCCGAACGTGTGCCCATCCCCTTCGGGCACCACTTGGAGGACGAGATCGTGCCGACTACCGGACGTATCGTCGCCGAATTGCGCAAGCTGGCCGCTTATTGATCGTCGCCAGGCTACCTACGGGCAGGAACGACATGAGGTTTGCAGTCGACACCGGTGGTACCTTCACCGATCTTGTCATCGAGGACGACGACGGGCGCCTGAGCATCCACAAAAGCTCGACCGTGCCGTCGGATCCCGTTCAGGGCATCCTGGACGCGTTCGAAGTGGCCGCGGCGGATCGCGGGTGTTCGCGGAGGGACTTGCTCGGCCGGGGCACCATGCTCGTGCACGGCACGACGCGGGGGCTGAACGCCGTCCTGACGCAGAACGTGGCGAGGACCGCCTTCCTCACCACCGAGGGCCATCCGGACATCCTGCTGCTCCGCGAGGGCGGCAGGAGGGACATCTTCAACCAGCGGCAGCCGTACCCGCGTCCTTACATCCCCCGCTCTCTCACATTCGAGGTACCCGAGCGCATCGGATCGCAGGGAGAGGTGGTGCGGGAGCTCGACGAGCCGGCGGTGATCGAGCTGGCTGCGCGGTTGCGGGAGGCGCGGGTCGAGGCGGTCGCCGTCTGCCTGCTGTGGTCCATCGTCAACCCCGTCCACGAGCTGCGGGTCGGGGAGTTGCTGGAGGAGCTTCTGCCGGGAGTCCCCGTGACGCTGTCCCACAAGGTGAACCCGTGCATCAGGGAGTACCGCCGGGCCTCCGCGACCGCCATCGACGCCTCTCTCAAGCCGCTGATGACGGAGTACATCAGCGGTCTGCAGGAACGTCTCACCGAGGCCGGATTCTCGGGCCGGCTCCTCATCGTCACTTCGTCCGGGGGCGCACTGGACGCGGAAGACGTGGCGGCCGCCCCCATCCACTCGCTCAACTCGGGGCCCTCGATGGCCCCGGTGGCCGGTCGTCACTACGCGGCCATCGACGCCGAGTCACGCATGGCGATCGTCGCCGACACGGGAGGGACAAGCTACGACGTGAGCGTCGTACGGGACGGGCTCATCCCGTGGACACGCGAGTCCTGGATCGGCCGGCCCTTCCTGGGACACATGACCGGTTTCCCGTCGATCGACGTCCGCAGCGTCGGCGCGGGCGGCGGCAGCATCGCCTGGGTGGACGCCGGCGGTCTGCTCCACGTCGGCCCCGACAGCGCCGGCGCAGATCCGGGGCCCGTCTGTTACGGGCGCGGAGGAACCCGTCCCACGATGACCGACGCGTGTCTTGTGCTCGGCTACCTCGACCCGAAGTACTTTCTCGGCGGCAGGTCCGAGCTGGATCTGGAGGCGGCCCGGGCGGCCATCCAGGCAGAGGTGGGCGATCCGCTGGGCCTCGACGTCATGGAGGCCGCGGCGGCCGTCTACCAGCTGGCGACGGAGCGCATGGTCGGTGCGATCGAGGAGATCACCGGTCAGAAGGGCATCGATCCGGCTCAGGCGGTCCTCGTCGGAGGTGGCGGCGCGGCCGGATTCAACACCGTGGCGATCGGGCGGCGGCTCGGGTGCCCGGAGGTCATCGTACCCGTGATGGGCCCGGCCCTCAGCGCGGCCGGAGCACTCATCTCCGAACTGTCGCGCGGCTTCGAGATCACCTGCAGGACGAGCAGCCAGTCCTTCGACTTCGGGCGAGTGAACGCCGTGCTGGCCGAGCTGGCCGCGAGGGCGCAGGCCTTCATCGAGGGGCCGGGGGCGGGGGCCGTCGAGAGCACCGTCGAGTTCTCGGTGGAGGCACGATACCCGCACCAGGCCTGGGAGCTGGAG
>JADGHC010000422.1 GCA_019689655.1 Microbispora sp. | reverse complement strand
CCCCCACGACGACCCCGCCGTCCACGGGGAGGACGCCGAGCGCGGGTGCATCATCGCCCGCCTCGCCGAACAGCAACGCAGCCTGGGCCGCTTCTTCGCCCGTGACCGCTCGATGCCGCTGCTGGCCTCGACCCTGACCATGCAGCAGCTCAAGGTCGTCATGTTCCTTTCGTTCGCCGGGCCCGCCTCCGGGCAGGAGCTCGCCCGCCACCTCGGTGTCGGCCTGACCACCGTCACCGGCATCGTCGACCGCGTGGTCGCCCAGGGACTGGCCGTCCGCCACGAGGACCCGCACGACCGCCGCGTCCGCCGCATCGAGCTCACCGAGGCCGGGCGGCGGCTCACCAGCGAGATCATCGAAGCGGGGACCGGCGGCTACGTCCGTCTCCTGCGACGCCTCGACACCGAGACCCTGCGCACCCTGGAGAAGGTGATGCGCAAGATCGAGGGCGTGATGCGCGAGATACACGCCGGCGACGCCGATCGCCCCTGAACTCCACGGCGACCGGGTGCGGGGCTCGCCCGGCATAGAGGCGCCGACCTGGCCCGGGAGGCCGGTGCCCGCCGGCGGGCCGGAGCGGACCGGCGGCGAGACCGGGAAAGGCACCAAAGGACCGGTAATGACCTGTGCCGATCTTGACCAGCTCGGGCCGCGGCCCCCGCGCCCGGGGGTATGAGCTCCACGTCCCGGCGGAACCCCGGCGAGCGATGCGACAGCCGGCGTCCGGGCCAGGAACAGGAAGGCACGTCCACAGATGTCCCGCTCCCGTGCGCGCGACCCGCGCGACACCCGAGTCCTCGCCACGCCCGCCGCGGCCGCCTCACGCCCCGGCGGCTGGCCGCGGCCGCACTCGTGGTCACGGCGGCGACGATCGCGGCCGCGCAGCCCGCGACCGCCCGTGCCGTCCCCCATCACCCGCGCGCGGCCCTCACGGCACCGCACGGCCCCGGCCCCGGCTCGCGCGGAGGCGGCGGCCAGGTGGTCAAGGGAGGACGCGGGACCGGAGGCCAGCACGCCTCCGGCCAGGGCCGGCTCAATCAGAACCTGACCGGCGTCACCAGCCCCGCCTTCGTCAGGGGACAGGCGCAGCAGGCCATCACCGACCAGGGGGCGTTCGAGGTGCAGGCCGTATTCTGCGCATGGCACCCGGATGAATGCCTGATCGGGCAGAACATGCCCGTCCGCCGCAAAGCGTGACGTCCCCGAGGCGACACCGGAACCGGCCCGGGTCCTACGGTCCTACAGGGCGCCGATGCCGCGATCGTCGCTCCGGCCACGCTGTCTCTGCTTGCCGGCACCTTCCCCGCCGGGCCGTGGCGACCGCGCCGGTCCGGCCCCGGTCCGTCGCCGTGCGACCGGCCGTCAGCGGCGGCGCACCACCCGGTGGCCGGAGCCCTCGTGCCACATCTCGATCACCAGGTGCTCACCCGCCTCGTCGACGCATGTGAACACCACCTCGGTCACATCGACGCGGAACAGATGGGATTCGTCCCCCGCCGGCAGGCCGAACGCCGCCCGCGCGGCCGGATCGGTGATCTCCACGGCGCGGCCGGCCAGCTTGGCGTCGCCGCTCCAGGCGCCGGGGTTCGCCTCGTCCGGCTCGTCCGAGGGGCTGTGAATCGCCACCCGGGGATCGCGCCGCAGATCCAGGGCCTTCACCGCGCCCGGCATGGACCCCAGCCAGATCTCGCCGTCTTTGAAATCCACCTCCGTCCCGCTGATGCGGGGCGAGCCGTCCCGCCGCAGCGTCGCCATCGTCTTGTGCTTGCCCTTGCCCATGCTCGCCACCACGCGGGCGGCCAGCTCTGGGATCTCCTTCTCGATTTCCCGCCAGGAAGCCACGCCGCAATCCTGCCGACCGCCACCGACATTTTCGGAGGCCCGCGCGGCGAGCGGACGGCCGCCCCGGGCTCGGCGGCCGGCTCCTATCGGGCTCGCATGCGTCCGACCTCGGACTGGAAGACCTCCTCCGTCCGGCTCAGGAAGGTGGCGATCAGCTCCAATTGCTCGTCGGTGTAGTCGTCCAGGGCCGCCCGCCAGGCCTGGACGAACGGCCGGAACACCGGTGCGACGTCCTGCGCCGCCCGCCGCATCTGGAGCTTGACCATGACCTTGCGGCGGTCGGAGTCGTCGCGTTCGCGCCGTACATAGCCGGCGGCCTCCAGCCGGTCGATCACCCCGGTGACGGACGCGGTCGTGATGCCCGCGCGCCTGGCCAGTTCGCCGGCCGTCATGGGGCCGTCGCTGAGCAGGTTGAGGCAGTGCAGGTCGGTCGTGTTCACGCCGATCCGTTCGGCCGCGGCCTGGCTCATCGAGACCGACCACGCGCCCGTCCGGCGCAGTGCGTCGAGCAGCCGGGCCATGAGCTCGCCCCGTCTTGACACACCCACACTGACTCCTTAGTCTTCCAAATATCTAGGCAACCTAGAGATATTGAACACCTAGAGATATGGCTCTCTAGCGACCAGCTTACCGGGAGGGTGTCATGAACAAAGACGTGATCAAGCGCTTCTACGACGAGGTGCTCAACGCCGACGACCTCGACGTCGCCGACGAGATCGTCGGCCCGGACTTCGCACCCCGCGGCGGCTCCGTCCGCGGCCCCGAGGCGCTCAAGGAGACCGCCCGCTACCTCCGCAACGCCGTACCCGACCTGCACTTCGACGTCGAAGACGTGATCGCCGAAGGCGACCGGGTGGCCACCAGGTGGACGTTGCGCGGCACGCATCAGGGCGACTTCTTCGGCTTCCCTCCCACGGGCCGCCCGCTGGAGGTGCGCGCCTGCGTCGTCTTCCGGCTGGAGGACGGCAAGGTGGCCGAGATCTGGCCGATCATCGACACCAGTTCGCTCCCGCGCGCCGCCTGACGCCCGCGGCGCCCCGATCCCGGGAAGATGGGCACTCCGCACCGGGTCTGTCGATCACCCGGCCGGTGGAGACTGCGTGCCGAAGCGATCGGAGGCGATCTCCTCGCAGGAAATCGCCTCCGATCCGGCAATCGGTCCGAGGCCGACCGGCGATCAGCGCCGGTCGGCCGATGGGCCGGTCAGGGCACCACGACGAGCCGCTTGCCCTTGAGGTCGGTCCGCTGCCAAGCGGTCTCGATGTCGCTCAGCGGGACCTTCTCCACGTCGAAGGTGAGCTCGCCGGATCGCGTCCACGTCGCGACCTGCTGGAACACCTCGCCCAGGGTCTCCGGATTGAGGCCCTTGGCCGCGCCGTAGATCTCCACGCCGGAGGTGCGCAGGCTCGATGCGGCGAGGGTGAGCTCGGGACCGGCCGACCCGCCGATCTGGACCACCCGCGTCGGCGTGCCGAGCGTGAACGACCGCGGCGCCAGCGCGCGCAGCAGGATCTCGGTGGGCCTGCCCCACAGGTAGTCCAGGACGACGTCGTAGCCGTCCCCCTTGGCGTCGAGGTACGCCTGCGCCAGCGCCTCGTCGGAGACCGCGGTGTTGATCACCGTGTCGGCCCCGATGGCCTGCACCTCGCGCAACTGCTCGTCGTCGCGGCCGGTGGCGACGATCCGGCCGGCGCCCAGCAGCCGGGCCACCTTGACCGCGAGCCGCCCGGCGAACCCGGTGGCGCCCTGGATCAGCACCGTCTGCCCGGGGACGTCGTGCTGACGGTGTTGCGCTTCACCGTCGGCTACGTCCTTGAGGAACAGGCCGGCCGCCCCGACGCGGACAGCCTGGCCGGCTTCGACATGGCCGCGTACGCCGCGGCGTACCCCACCGTGATGGCCGGCGTGACCGAGTACTTCCAGCCCGGCCGCACCGTCGACGATCTGTTCCGCGATTGCCTGGAACTGATCGTTCACGGTCCGGCGGCGCAGTCCGCCTGATCGGCCGGTCCCGGCACGCCGCGGCATCCGGCGTGAAAGTTGCACGACCCGCCTAACTCTGCCGCAGCTCAGGGCCCCGCAGGGGGACTTCTGCTTGACCGGTTCATACGTCCTGCTCACGATCACACGGCAAGATCCTCAAGAAAAGGGACGTAATGAACACCCTGCGCATCCCCAGGCCGGCCATCGCCCTCCTCACGGGCGCAGCGGTGGCCGCCCAGATTCTCACCGGCGTGCCCGCCGAGGCCGCCGGCACCGCGCCCGTCACAGTCACCGTCGACACCCGTGCGGGCCTGGCCGCCGTATCCGACACCGCCGTGGGCACCAACCACGCGATCTGGGACACCAATCTCGGCACGAACGAGACCGCCGACCTCCTCAAGGCCGCCGGTGTGAAGATGCTGCGCTACCCGGGCGGGTCGTACGCTGACATCTACCACTGGAAGACCCACACCGCCCCCGGCGGCTACGTCGCCCCCAACACCGACTTCGACACCTTCATCAGCGGGGCCAAGCGCACCGGCGCCCAGCCGATCATCATCGCCAACTACGGCACCGGCACCGCCCAGGAGGCCGCCGACTGGGTGAAGTACGCCAACGTCACCAAGAAGTACGGCGTGAAGTACTGGGAGATCGGCAACGAGAACTACGGCAACGGTCACTACGGCGCCGACTGGGAGGCCGACGACCACGCCGACAAGAGCCCCGCCGAGTACGCCAGGAACCTCGTGGAGTACGCGGACGCCATGAAGGCCGTCGATCCGACCATCAAGATCGGCGCCGTGCTGACCACCCCCGCCAACTGGCCCGACGGCCTCGTGGGCGAAGGCGACCAGGGCACCTGGAACGACACGGTCCTGTCGATCGCCGCCTCGAAGATCGACTTCGTGATTCTGCACTGGTACCCGTCGTACAACGACGCGGCCGACGTCCTCACCAAGACCGCCCACATCCCCGACATGATCTACTTGGTCCGCCGGCAGATCGCCAAGTACGCCGGGGCCCGCGCCGGCGACATCGGCATCGCGGTGACCGAGATCAACAGCGGGGTCGCGCCGAACACCCAGCCCGGCGCGCTGTTCGCCGCCGACGCCTACGCCGGCTTCATGGAGCAGGGCGTCTTCACCGTGGACTGGTGGAACGTCCACAACGGCATCGGCACCGTCAGCACCGTCGCCGGGCAGACCGACTACGGCGACTTCGGCATGCTGTCCAGCGGCACCTGCTCCGGCGACACCTGCGAACCCGCGCTGAACACCCCGTTCGCCCCGTACTACGCCCTGTCGATGGTCAGCACGTTCGCGCGTTCCGGGGACCGGTTCGTCCGCGCGGCGACCGATGAACCCCTCGTCGCCGCCCACGCCGCCCGGCGCCCCAACGGTGATCTCGCGGTGCTGCTGATCAACCGCGACCCCGACAACGCCCGCACCGTCGAGATCGACTACACCGGGTTTCTTCCCGCCGGCGGCGCGCCGACCGTGTACACCTACACCAACGGCGCGACGTCGATCAGCACCGGCCACAGCGGCACCGCCACCGCCCAGACCCTCCCGCCGTACTCGCTGACGACGCTGGTGGTCCACCCCTCCACCGCCGCGACCGGCGCCCCCTCGACCCCCGGTCAGCCC
>JADGHC010000421.1 GCA_019689655.1 Microbispora sp. | reverse complement strand
GCGCAAGGAGATCCCGAGCAGGCCCTTCCCCAGCCCGCCCGTGGCCCCGGACGGTCCCGCGACCCCGCAGAGCACCGCGACGAGCATCGGAGAGCCGGCATGAGTGTCCCCCAGCAGACGGCACGGCAGGGCGGCGGGCAGGTCCCCCTGTCGATCCTCGACCTGTCCCCGGTCTCCTCGGGCAGCGGCGTGGGCGACGCCCTGCGCAACAGCATCGACCTCGCGCGCCACGCCGAGCGCCTGGGCTATCTCCGCTACTGGGTCGCCGAGCACCACTTCGCCGCCGGTGTCGCGAGCTCGGCCCCGGCGGTGCTCATCGGCCTCATCGCGGCCGCGACGAGCCGCATCAGGGTGGGCTCCGGAGCGGTGCAGCTCGGCCACCAGACGCCGATCGCGGTAGTCGAGCAGTTCGGCCTGATCGACGCGCTTCATCCCGGCCGAATCGATCTCGGGCTCGGGCGCTCCGGGCAGCGCAGGGCCGAGATCGTGGCGGAGGCCGGCCGGGCTTCCGGCGCAAAGCAGGCTCCCGCGGTGCGACAGTCCCGCGTGGTGGACGGACTGCTGATCCCGCCGCCGTTCTCGTTCGCCGAGCTGGCCCGCTCTCCGAAGCTCGCCCTCCAGGCGGCGCTGCTGCAGCAACCGGGCGCGCAGACCCCCGACTTCGCCGAGCAGGTCGACCAGGTCATCGCCTTCATCGAGGGCACCTACCGGTCGCCGGACGGGACCGAGGTGCACGCCGTACCGGGTGAAGGCGCCGGGGTGGAGCTGTGGATCCTGGGCAGCAGCGGCGGGCAGAGCGCGAAGGTTGCCGGGGAACGCGGCCTGCCGTTCGCCGCCAACTACCACGTCAGCCCGGCGACGGTGCTGGAGGCCGTGGAGGCCTACCGGGCGGCGTTCACCCCCTCCAAGGTGCTCTCCGAGCCGTACGTCGTCGTCTCCGCGGACGTGGTCGTGGCAGAGGACGACGAGACCGCCAGGAGGCTGGCCAAACCGTACGGCCTGTGGGTGCGCGCCATCCGTACGGGCCGGGGGGCGATCCCGTACCCGACCCCCGAGGAGGCCGACGCGCACGTTTGGAGCGAGGCCGACAGAAAGCTGGTGGCCGACCGCGTGGACACCCAGTTCGTCGGCTCTCCCGAGACGGTCGCGGAGCGGCTGCGCGTGCTCCAGCGGGTCACGCGCGCCGACGAGCTGCTCGTCACCACCATCACACACCGCCACGCCGACCGGGTCCGCTCCTACGAGCTGCTCGCGGAGGCGTGGTACGGCCCGCGCACAGCAGGAGGACCACTGTGAAGGTCATCAGGGGCGCACTGCCCCTCGTCCTCGTCGCGGCCCTGACCGCGTGCGGCACGCAGACGCCTGCCGCGCCGGCCGGCGGCACCTCCCTCACCTGGGCCGTCGAGACCGAGCCCATCACGTTCAACCCGCATCAGTGGGCGCAGAACAAGGCCAGGCTGCTGGTGTTCAACCAGTTCGACGCGCTGATCGCGCGGGGCGAGGACGGGTCGTTCGTCCCGTGGCTCGCCAAGTCGTGGAAGGTCTCGGACGACGGGCGCACCTACACCTTCGAGCTGCGCGACGACGTCGTCTTCCAGGACGGCACGAAGTTCGACGCGGCGGCGGTGAAGGCGAACCTGGACAAGCTGCGCGAGCCCGGCTACAACCCCACGGTCGCGTCCATCCAGTTGCACGCCTTCGACAAGGCCGAGGTGCTGTCGCCGACCACTTTGCGGATAAAGCTGAAGGAACCGGACGGGCTGTTCCTCGACTTCCTCGCCTCGCCGTACGCCGGGCAGGTGTCCCCGAAGTCCCTCAGGGAGGCCAAGGACCTCAAGGCCGGCGGGCCGGACGTGGTCGGGACCGGCCCGTTCATCCTGGACCGGTACGTGAAGGGCCAGGAGGTCCACTACACGCGCAACCCCCGCTACAACTGGGCGCCGCAGGGCAGCGCCCACCAGGGACCGGCGTACCTGTCGGAGATCACCTACCGCTTCCTGCCGCAGGCGGCCGTACGCGTGGGGGCGCTCACCTCCGGTCAGGTCCAGGTCATCGAGGGCGTCGCCGCCACCGACATCCAGTCGATCAAGAGTAACCCGGCCCTGTCCTTCCAGTCGGCGCTCAACTCCGGCACGGCGTTCTCCTATTACTTCAACACCTCTCATCCGCCTTTCGACGACAAGCGGGTGCGGCAGGCGTTCCGGGAGGCCGTGGACCTCGACGCCGTGCTCGCCTCCGTCTACCAGGGCACCGCGAAACGGGCCTGGAGCATCGTCGCCGACACCAGCCCCTTCTACGACCCGTCCCTGGAGGGGACGTACGGCGGGAACGCCGCCAAGGCGAACGCGCTGCTCGACGCGGCGGGCTGGACCGAGCGCGACGCCGAGGGCTACCGGGTCAAGGACGGCAAGCGGCTGACGGTCCGCTCGGTGGCGTCGGCGCCGTACGTCCGCGACCGCAGGGACATCCTCGCCCAGGCGATCCAGGCCCAGGTGAAGCAGACGGCGGGCATCGACTTCCAGGTGAAGATCGTGGACCAGGGTACGGCGCAGCAGGCGTACGACAACGACGAGTACGAGATCTTCGAGAACTCGCGCGGCGACTCCGACGCCGGGGCCGCGCTCAACCTCATCCTGCCGAAGGGCGGGGCCATCAACCGCAGCCACTACGAGGACGCCGAGCTGGACGGCTGGCTCGCCAAGGCGTCGAAGAGCTCCGACCCCGCGGAACGCAAGGCGCTGTACGCCAAGGTGCAGCAGAAGGTGGTGGCCGACGAGGCGATCGTCTTCCCCATCTACGTGCCGTCCGACCAGATCGCGGCGAGCAGGAACGTGCAGGGCCTGGGCTTCGACCCGGTGTCGGGCACGCCGCGCGGCGCCTACGACGTACGGATCGCCGCATGACGGCGCCGGGGCGGCGTCCGGCCGTGCGCGCGCCCGCCTGGCCGGCCGTGGTGGCGCGCCGGCTCGTCTCGGCCGTGGCCGTGCTGTGGGCGGCCGCCACGACCGCGTACATCGCCCTGCTGCTGGCTCCGGGCGACACCGTCGACATCCTCGTGGGCGACGGCGCCGACACCCCGGAGATCCGCGCGCAGATCATCGCCGAGTGGGGGCTGGACCGGCCCGAGATCGTCCGCTACCTGAGCTACCTCGGCCGCCTGCTCCACGGCGACCTCGGCCGTTCCTACCGGCTGCAGCGTGACGTCGGCGAGATCCTGGCCGGGCAGGTGGGCCCGACCGTGCGGCTGACCCTGGCGGCAGCCGCGGTCGGCGTCGTGCTGGCGCTGGTCCTGGCGGTGGCGACGGCGGGCAGGTCGGTCTGGCCGCGGCGGATCGTCTCCGCCGCCGAACTGATGGCGGTGTCGGTGCCGCAGTTCGTCATCGGCATCCTGCTGCTGTTCGTGTTCTCGTTCTCGCTCAGCTGGTTCCCGGTCTCCGGCGCACAGGACCCGCAGGCGCTCGTCCTCCCCGCGCTGGCGCTCGGCCTGCCGATCGCGGGCGTGCTCGGACAGGTGCTCAGGGAGGGCCTGGAACGCGCGCTCGAGCAGCCGTTCGCGGTGACCGCCCGCGCACGCGGCCTCGGCGAACGGGCCGTGGTGGCCCGGCACGCGCTGCGGCACGCGCTGCTGCCCGCCGTCACCCTCACCGGCTGGTTCACCGGCGCGCTGCTCGGCGGGGCCGTCATCACCGAGGCGCTCTTCGGCCGCCCCGGGCTCGGCCGGGTGACGATGGAGGCCGTCACCGGCAAGGACATGCCGGTCGTGATGGCCGTCGTCATCGTGTCCGCGGCGGTGTACGTGACGATCAGCGCCCTGCTCGACCTGGCCTACCGGGTCATCGATCCCCGGCTCAGGAGCGCCTGATGGCCGTCGCCGCCCCCGCCGTACGGC
The DNA here is from genome assembly GCA_019689655.1 of Microbispora sp. Taxonomy (GTDB): domain Bacteria; phylum Actinomycetota; class Actinomycetes; order Streptosporangiales; family Streptosporangiaceae; genus Microbispora. The sequence goes on along the minus strand of JADGHC010000421.1, from coordinate 1,593 downwards.
CCGGCGCCCGCGTGCGCCCCGGCCTCGTCCTCGCGTTGCTCGTCCTGGCCGCGCTGGCAGTCGCCGTGGCGGCCCCGGGCCTGATCACCCGGGCCGATCCGCTGGCCGCCGACCCGCTGCGGGCGCTGGCCCCGCCCGGAGCGGGTCATCCGCTCGGCACCGACCACCTCGGAAGGGACGTGCTCGCGCGGGTCGCGTACGGCGCACGCCACTCGCTCGGCATCGGGGTTCTCGCCACGGCGCTCGCGGTCGGCGCGGGCTCGCTGCTCGGCCTGGCCGCCGGGCTGGCGGCCCGGCTGGCCGGTGAGGCGCTGGCCCGCCTGTTCGACGTGCTGTCGACCTTCCCCGAGCTGCTGCTCGCGCTGCTGGTGATCGCGATCACCGGCCCGGGGACGTGGAACGTCGTCGCCGCGATTGGCATCGCCCAGATTCCCACGTACGCACGGGTGGTCCGGGCGCAGACGCTAGTGGTGCGCCGCTCCGGCTACGTCGAGCAGGCGGTGACCTTCGGCCATTCGCGGCTTCGCGTGATCGTGCGGCATGTGCTGCCCAACGTCGTCGGGCCCGTCCCCGTGCTGGCCACGATCGGGCTCGGTCAGGCCGTCATCGCCACATCGGGCCTCAGCTTCCTCGGCATGGGCCCCCAGCCGCCCGCTCCCGAGTGGGGAACCATGCTGGCCGAGTCGCGGGACTACCTGCGCGTGGCCTGGTGGATGGCCTTCTCGCCGGGCGTGGCCCTCACCCTGTCGGTCGTGTGCCTGACGGTCGCCGGGCGGCATCTCCAGCGGCGTTTCGAGGGAAGGACACCATGACGGAGCTCGCGGTCACCCGCACCCATCCCGCCTCCGGCATCATGCCGCTCGTCGCGGTGGAGGATCTGCGCGTCGGCTTTCCCGCCTCCGGCGTCGAGGCCGTACGGGGACTGTCACTGTCGATCGCGCCGGGGGAGTGCGTGGCCCTCGTCGGCGAGTCGGGGTCGGGCAAGAGCGTGACCGCCCGCTCGCTCATCGGCCTGGCCGGCCCGGGCGCGCGGGTGCGCGCGGCGGCCTTCCGTGTCGGCGGGAGGGACGCCCTGGCCTTCGGCCCGCGGGAGTGGCGCCGCCTGCGCGGCCGGTTCGCCGGGCTGGTGCTGCAGGACGCCCTGGTCTCGCTCGACCCGCTGCGCACCGTCGGCGCCGAGATCACCGAGGTGCTGGCCGAGCACGACGTGGTGCCCCGCCGGGCGCGCCCGGAGCGGGTCCGGGCGCTGCTCGAGGCCGTGGGCATCCCGGACCCCGAGGTCCGGATGCGGCAGCACCCGCACCAGTTGTCCGGCGGGCTGCGGCAGCGGGCCCTGATCGCCTCCGCCATCGCCGCCGAGCCCGAACTGATCATCGCCGACGAGCCCACCACCGCCCTCGACGTGACCGTGCAGGCGCAGATCCTGCGGCTGCTCGCGGAGCGGAAGGCGGCCGGCACGGCGCTGTTGATGATCAGTCACGACCTGGCCGTGGTGGCCGAGATCGCCGACCGGGTCCTGGTCATGAAGGACGGCCTGGTGGTGGAGGAGGGCCCGGCCCGGGAGGTGCTGACGGCGCCGCGGCATGACTACAC
>JADGHC010000420.1 GCA_019689655.1 Microbispora sp. | reverse complement strand
CCGACCCGGCTCACGGTCCTGCCGCTCTGCCGGTCGAGCTCGGCGACGGGGCAGTCCCCCGCGCATGGGCCGTCCTCGACGCAGGTGGCGGAGTGGGTGAGAACCAAGTTCGTCGGCCACCGGCCATCCGGGTTGCCGTGCGGTCTACGCGTCCCTCGCCCGTACACGCCGCGCCTGTCGTCCAGTCCGGTGACGTTGCCGTCCTTCGCCTGTAAGGCGGCGAGTTCTTCGGCGCCGATCTCAACCCGGCACCCGTTCACGTTCAGGGCGCCGGTGCCGTACGTGACCACGTTGTGGGCCACCGTGCCGACGAGGGGCTTGCGGACCAGCCACCAGTGTTCCTGGCCTGGCTTGAGCGCCGTGCCCCAGCCTTCCCACCTCTTGGCGTCGTCGGATGCGGCGGCAGTCACGTCGTAGACGCCGCCTTTAATGCCTGACGGGCCGAGCTGCTGCATGCCTGCCGTCGAGCCGCTCGTCCGCTGTCCGACAACAGCACGCTCTACCCGGCCCCAGTCCTCCGGCGATAGGTGGGCTTTGAACTTGTTCCACCAGGCGTCTCCGGGTGAGTGTTCGGCCTTCGTCCAGTCGTGCAGGTTGTTGCCGGGCACCTGGAGGCCGAGGTCGATCGCGGCGAGCACGTAGTCCCGGCGCTTGGCCTTGTCGATGGCGGCACTCACGTCGAGGGACTTAGGGAACCCGGAGCCGAAGATGTGGACTATGCAGTCCCGGATCTCAAACCCGGCGTCCTCCAGCGCCATCGCCGTCCAGTGCGAGGTGCGTGGAAACGCCCACACGACGGCGTGCCCGCCGGGCTTGAGCACCCGGCACGCCTCCCCCATGACGTCGGCAAGCCAGGCAATCCACTGTTCCCGGCCGCCCTTGTCCCGGTCCCAGTCGCGGCCCATGAACGCGATGCCCGCCGGGGGATCGGTCACCATCGCATCCACGCTGGCGTCGGGCATCGCGCGGAGGACGTCCAGGCAGTCACCGAGGTACAGCGTCACGTCGTCGGTTTCGAAGTACGGGGCGGTCACGCCCGTCCCTCCCCCGATACGGATTCCCCGTGCAGGAGGGCGTCGATCTCGGCCTTGCGGTAGCGGCGGTGTCCGCCGGCGGTGCGGATGCTGCCGATACGCCCGGCCTTCGCCCACCGGGCGACGGTCTTCGGGTCGACGCGGAAGATGGCGGCGACTTCGCCGGAGGTGAGGAGGGGCTCGGGGGTGAGTTCAGGCATTGGTGGCTCCGATCTGGGCGAGGAGGCGGCGGGTGTGCGGGGACACGTCGGTGGTGTCCTCGCTGGTGCAGTGGTCGTGGTTGGTGCAGTAGTGGCGGCCGTAGACGGTCACGCCGCGGGGTGCGTGGGCGAGGCAGGCGATGCCGCGGGCGAGGGCGGCGAACGTCTGGGGGATGTCGTGGCCGCCTTGGAGGAGCTGGTCGGCCTGGGAACCAACGAGGTCCGCCGAGTGAGGGGCGTGCGCGGTGATGAACCGGGTCCGGGTGGCGGGGTCGAGGTCGGCCATGCGGTGGATCTCCATGGCAACTGCGAAGGGCAGGATGGTGGCGAGCAGGTGGTCCGGGTCGCTGGTGTTAGGCACCTGTGGCTCCGATCTGGCGTGCGATGTGGGCGGCCCATTCGGCGTCGTTGAGGTGGGCACCCCGCTCGCGTTTGGGGCGGGTGGCGCCGTTGTCGGGGTAGCCGCCGATGATCTCGGTGATCGCGGTGGCGATTTCCTCGGCGACCTGGCGGCGGATGTGAGCGCGGTGGGGTCCGATGGCGCGGGCGACGATGTCGTTGATGCGCTCTTCGTCGATTCCGGCGTGCGCCGTGCTGATGGTGGTGGTCATGAGGCCTCCCGCGTGGTGGTGGCGGGGACGCGGGGATAGCGGATGGCGTGGAGTTCGGCCTCGGTTTCTGCGAGGTGCCGGGCGAGGGCGTCGGCCCTGGCCTTCTCCCGCAGGTACGCCGCGCGGTCGCTGGTGGGTGGTGGCGGTGTTTCCACGGCGCGGTCGACGTAGCGGGGGCTTTCCCCGGCGAGGGCGCGGTGTGCGGCGTCGAGCTGCGCCTTGGTGTACTCGAGTTCGTCGGCGAGGGCGTCGCGTTCGATAGTGCGCTGGCCGACGGTCGCGATGAGTTCGCGGATCTCCTCTCCGAGTTCCGCGATCTGGGCCTGCGCCTCGGCAAGCTGCCGGCGGGTCGCCTCAAGCTCGGCGTCGCGCCGGTCCGGGCCGGTCGGCGCCGGGTCGCCGGCGAGGGCGCGCAGGAGGTTGCGGGTCCACGGGCGCATCTACCGGTCCCCCGTCCCGAGTACGGCGTCGAGCTCGCGGAGGATGCGGGCGTAGATGTCGTGCTCGAGGGAGGCGAGGCGGGAGATCTGCCCGTCGGCGGCCTCTCTGAGGGCCGCGGTCCGCTTGCGGCGGGTGTCCCACTGGGCGCGGAGCGCCAGCAGGGTGTCCCGCAGCTCGCGCTCCTCGCCGGGCTGTTCACCATCGAGGGCGCGGGCGTACAGGGTCCACACGGCGGTGCCCCGGCCGTCGGCGTCGGGGTCGCACTGGTCCCACTCGATGACCTCGTACGGCTTGCCCTGGATCAGGACGCGGTCAGCCATTGGTCGTGGTCTCCTCAGGCAGGACGGGGACGAGCAGTGCGTGCAGTTCAGAGGTGGTGAGGTCTACGCGAGGCATTCGGGGGTCTCCGGTGGGGTGGGGATGAAGCGGTAGTGAACGGCGGTCAACAAGGCGACGGCGCGGGTGTCCGGGTTGGGGGCCCAGAGGAGGTACCAGTCGCCGCCTTGCCACACGGGTAGGTCGCCGACGGCTTTGGTCCAGGCCTCCCACCGCTCCTCGGCCACAGCGGTGGCCGGGCCGTCGGGCGGGTCGAGGAGGCGGGCACGGAGGGGCGGCCGGTCGAGTAGCCACATGCTCGGGGTGAGCCGGGCCCGGGGTGTGGTGTCGAGGAGCGGCAGCAGCCTGACCTTGGCGAAGGAGGCGGTGAACCTGGGGAGGGTGACCGGTTCGGCGAGGCCCTTGCTGGTGATGCGGTAGGAGCCGTCGGCCGGCTGCCCCAACTCCTCCAGCAGGTGCTGGGGAAGGTGGATGCAGCCGGTCGGCCAGCACGCGTATCGGCCGCCCCCAGCCTGGGGGTGGGTGACGATCGTGACGTCCGGCTGGTCGCCGGTTTGCACGGCGCGCGCCATCCGGTGGAGGCCGGCGAGGGTGAGGCGACTCATGCCGCCACCCCCGCCCGCTTGCGGGCGCGACGGTCCCAGGCGCGGATCCGGTCACGCTCGGCCTTCGTCAGCCCGCCGCGGTAGCCCTCGTCGGTGGACCTGAGCGCATCGAACATGCAGCGGATCTCGATCGGGCAGCGGCGGCAGGCGTCGACCGCTGCTTTCGGCGGGCGCCCGCTGCCCGGGAAGAACACCTCGGGGTCCATGCCGACGCACAGCGCCATCTGCTCGGTCATGACGCCACCTGCCGCGAGGTGGCGTCGAGGTACTCCTGCACGAGCGGCTGCGGCAGGAACCGCCCGTACCGGGGGAACGCGAACCCCTGGGATTCGGCCCATTCCCGGACCGCCTTCGGGTCGTAGTCGATGCCCGGGGAGTAGCGGCGTGCCGGCGTGGCGGTCGGCTCGCGACCGGGCGCCCACTTGCTGGGGTCGCGCCCCATGTCGTCGACCCGCGCAACAGCAGCGGCGGCCGGGGCGGGTGCCGCGGGCGGCTTCGCCTGCTTGCCCCGGGGCACCTTCACGCCGAGCTGTGCCGCCCTGGCGCGTGCCTCGGCCAGCTGCCGCTCGGCCTCCAGCGCGGCGGCCACTGCTTCCGCGCGTTCCTCGACCATCTGCACCTGGTCGTCGAGGACGTTGAGGGCGGTCACCGCGGCGCGCAGGGCCCGGCGTACATGGCGGTCGTCCAGTGCGGCCGCGCGGGCGAGGAGCTTGTCGACCTTCGTGGGGATCTCGATGTCCTCGTCGTCGCTGGGCTGCGGCCCTACCGCCGGCGCGGCGGCGTGCAGAGCCGGGCCGGTCCCCTGGTTTCCTTTGAGGTCGGCGGCCCAGCGGATGTCTGCCGGTGCCACCCCGTTGGGGGCCTGCGGGCGGTAGCCGGGCTGACTGGGGTCGTAGACGCGGCCGTTCTCGTCGATGAGCCAGCCTTTTTGGGCGGTGGCGAGCTTCCGCAGGGGGCCTGCGGGGAAGTTCGCGATGCGGGCGGCTTCGGCGATGGTGTGGCCGACGAGGAGGAGCGCGAGGGCTTTGGAGCCCCCAGGAGGCATGGGCGCGCTCATCGGTCGCGTCCCTCCTTGTTGAGCTGCGAGCGGTAGCGCTCGAGAGTGCGCGTGGACAACCCGAGACGGCGGGCGGCGTCGCGGATGCTGACGCCTTGGCGGCGGAGCTCGGCGTAGTCCTCCATGCGGCCGTCGCGGCGGGCTTGGAGTGCGGCGGTGGCCTTCGCGGTGCGCCGTTCCGGGGTGTTCCGTGCCGTTCCGGAGCGTTCGCGGGTGTTCGGTGTCATCCGGCCACCGCCTCATGCTCGCGGTTGATCAGGAGGGTGAGCCGGTAGCCGAGCAGGGTCACGTGGTCGTGCACCAGGGCCAGATCAGGGTCCCGCAGCCGGTGTTCGCGCGCCCAGATCACTTCGCGGCGAGTCCTGGCGAGGGCTGCGACGTTCTTCTGGAGCAGCCCTCGGTGGTGGCGGAGCTGCAGGAGGTCGCCGGGGATGCCGGCGCCTTCGGAGAACACTTGCCCGTCGAGGACGACGGCCAGGCGCAGCCCGACGTGGTCGGCCCAAGCGGCGGTGTGGGCGAAGCTGGGCATCCATGCGCCCCGGTACCAGGCGTTGACGGCGCACAGGGTGACGCCGAGCGTGGTGGCGAGGTCGCGGCGGGTGATGCCGAGCTGGGTGGTGCGGGTGGCGAGTGCGGCGACGAGGTCGCGCGGGCTGGGCTGGTGGGTCATGCGGTCACCGCCTCGGCGTCGAGCGGCGTGCCGTACCCGGCCCGGCGCAGCAGCGTGCACACGTCGGCCAGATGCATGCGGACCGGGAAGCACTGGTCGGGCAGGATCTGGAAGTCGCCGAGCATGAGCCGGGCCACCCATGCGGCCGGGAGGATAGCCCACCAACGGCCAGCGTTGGCAGGCCCGATGCCGCGGCGCTGGAGGACGAGGATGCCGATATCCGCGCCGGCGTTGACGCGCTCGGTCTCGGTCTCGGCCATCCAGGCGGCGATCTGGTTGTCGCTGGCGTCCTTGGCGGCGTCGCCGCCCTTGACCTCGAAGCAGAGGCCGATGCAGCCGGTGATGTCACCCTGGTCGTGGATGCCTTTGAGGGTGCGGCGTTCGGCGTGGGGGAAGCCGTTCGCGCGGAGGACCTTGACGACGGCGGTCTCGGCGGCGGTGCCCTTCTCCTTGGACTTGTTGCGGCGGCGGGGGGCGCCTGCCCCGGCCGTGGTGGCCGGGGCAGGCGTGGCCGCGGTGGCTGGACCAGGGCGCACCGCGGAGAGGGAGCCTCCGGC
>JADGHC010000419.1 GCA_019689655.1 Microbispora sp. | reverse complement strand
GGCATCCGCTACGAGTTCGACGGGGTCACTCCGGGGCCGCACGGCTGGGACGTGTGGCAGAAGAACCTCATCGACCTGGCACCGCGCCTGTTCAAGCGCTGATCGACCACCTTCGCCACGGCCCTCCCGCGCCTATCCCCGGGAGGGCCGTGGCGCCTGCCGTACCCGGAGCGAGCGGCCGCGTGGCGTCGCCCCGGTGTTCCGTCAGGGCCGGTTCAGGCCGGTACGGAGGCCACGCCGGGCTCGAGGAAGCGGGAGCCGGTGACCTCCTCGGAGATGCCCGTACGGTCCAGGTACGGCGTGATGCCGCCGGTGTGGAACGGCCAGCCGGCGCCGAGGATCATGCACAGGTCGATGTCCTGCGGCGCGGAGACCACACCCTCGTCGAGCATGATCCTGGTCTCCTGGGCGAGGGCCCGCAGCGCGCGCAGCCGCACTTCCTCGGCGGTGGACGGGGACGAGCCGCCCTCGAACAGCGCCCGCGCCTCCGGGTCGATCTGGAAGTCCGGGCCGTAGATGCCCGGCTTGCCCGCCGCGACCAGCTTGGCGAGGTTCTCCGACACCCCGAAACGGTCGGGGAACGCCGCGTGCATGGTCTCGGCCACGTGCAGCGCGACGGCCGGGCCGACGAGCTGGAGCAGCGCGAACGGCGTCATCGGCAGGCCGAGCGAGTCGAGCGCGTGGTCGGCGACCTCCAGCGGGGTGCCCTCGTCGGCCGCCGCGATGACCTCGCCCATGAACCGCGTGAGCAGCCTGTTGACGACGAACGCGGGGGCGTCCTTGACCAGCACGCACGACTTCTTCAGCGTCTTGCCGACCGCGAAGGCCGTGGCCAGCGTGGCGTCGTCGGTGGCCTCGCCCCGGACGATCTCCAGCAGCGGCAGCACCGCGACCGGGTTGAAGAAGTGGAAGCCCACCACCCGCTCGGGGTGCCGCAGACCGGACGCCATGGCGGTGACCGACAGCGAGGAGGTGTTGGTGGCGAGCAGGCAGGTGTCGGAGACGACCTCCTCCACCTCGGCGAACACCTTCTGCTTCACGCCGAGGTCCTCGAACACCGCCTCGATCACGAAGTCGGCGTCGGCGAAGGCGTCCTTGGTCAGCGACCCGGTCACCAGCCCCTTCAGCCGGTTGGCCTGGTCGGCGGAGATCCGGCCCTTGCCGAGCAGCTTGTCGACCTCGGTGCGGACATAGTCGACGCCCTTGTCCAGCCGGGCCTGGTCGAGATCGGTCATGACGACCGGGACCTCCAGGCGGCGGGCGAACAGCAGCGCGAGCTGCGAGGCCATCAGCCCGGCGCCCACCACGCCGACCTTGGTGACCGGGCGGGCCGGCGACGTGTCCGGCGCGCCCGCCGGCCGCTTGGCCCGCCGCTGCACCAGGTCGAAGGCGTACAGCCCGGCGCGCAGCTCGTCGCCCATCAGCAGGTCGGCCAGCGCCTCGTCCTCGGCGGCGAAGCCCTCGTCGCGAGTGGCCGTACGGGCCATGGCGACGAGGTCGAGCGCCCGGTACGGCGCGGGGGAGGCCCCGCGCAGCTTGAGGTCGACGAGGGTCCTGGCCTGGTCGATCACCGGCGTCCAGTCCTCGGCGGTGTGGTCGGCCCGCTCGACGGTCACCTCGCCACGCAGCACCCGGGCGGCCCAGCGCAGCGACTCCTCGATGAAGTCGGCGGGCTCGAACATCGCGTCGGCGATCCCCAGGGCGTACGCGTCGCGGCCCTTGATCATGCGGTTCTGCGACAGCGGGTTCTCGATGATCAGCTTGAGCGCCTTCTCCGGGCCGATCAGCCGGGGGAGGAGCTGGGTGCCGCCCCACCCGGGCACCAGGCCGAGGAAGCACTCCGGCGTCGCGATCGCCGTGACGCCCGACGAGATGGTGCGGTACGTGCAGTGGAGGGCGATCTCCAGGCCGCCGCCCATCGCCGCGCCGTTGACGAACGCGAACGACGGCACGTCCAGCTCGCCCAAGCGGCGGAACACGTGGTGCCCGAGCCGCCCGATGGCCAGCGCCTCCTCCCGGGAGGAGACGGCCTGCGCGCCCTTGAGGTCGGCCCCGACCGCGAAGATGAACGGCTTGCCGACGACGCCGACGGCCGCCAGGTCGGAGCGGGCGGCGATCGCGTCGAGCGCGTCGTTCAGCGAGAACAGGCCGTGCGGGCCGAAGGTGTTGGGCTTGGTGTGGTCGTGGCCGTTGTCGAGCGTGATCAGGGCCATCGTGCCCGCGCCGTACGGCAGCTCGACGTCGCGCACGAGCGCCTTGGTGACGACCTCGTCGGCGTTCTTGCCCTCCAGGAGGGCCTTGCAGGTCTCGATCGTGCTCATGCGAGGTTCTCCCAGATGACGGTGCCGCCCATGCCCAGGCCGACGCACATCGTGGTGATGCCGTACCGGACGTCGGGGTGCTCGGCGAACTCGCGCGAGAGCTGGATCATCAGCCGTACGCCCGACGAGGCGAGCGGGTGGCCGAACGCGATCGCCCCGCCGTACGGGTTGACCCGGGGGTCGTCGTCGGCGATGCCGAAGTGCTCCAGGAACGCCAGCACCTGTACGGCGAACGCCTCGTTGATCTCGAACAGGCCGATGTCGTCGATGGTCAGCCCGGCCAGGCGCAGCGCGCGCTCGGTGGCGGGGATCGGCCCGATGCCCATGACCTCGGGGTCGACGCCGGCGAAGGCGTAGGACACCAGCCGCATGCGCGGGGTCAGGCCGAGCTCCCTGGCCACGTCTTCGGCGGCCACGATGCAGCCGGTCGCGCCGTCGTTGATGCCGGAGGCGTTGCCCGCCGTGACCCGCCCGTGCGGCCGGAACGGGGTCTTCAGCCCGCGCAGGCCCTCCATCGTCGTGCCGGGGCGCGGCGCCTCGTCCACGGTGGCCAGGCCCCAGCCCTCGGCGGCCTTGCGGGTGGCCACCGGCACCAGGTCGCGCTGGATCTTGCCGTCGGCGTACGCCTTGGCGGCCTTCTCCTGGGAGGCGACGGCGAACGCGTCGGCGCGTTCCTTGGTGATGGACGGGTAGCGGTCGTGCAGGTTCTCCGCGGTCATGCCCATGACGAGCGCCGAGCCGTCCACGAGCCGCTCGGACAGGAACCGGGGGTTGGGATCGACCCCCTCGCCCATGGGATGGCGGCCCATATGCTCGACGCCGCCGGCGATGGCCACGTCGTACGCGCCGAAGGCGATGCCCCCCGCCACCGTGGTGACGGCGGTCATCGCGCCGGCGCACATGCGGTCGATGGCGTAGCCGGGGACCGACTTGGGCAGTCCGGCGAGCACCGCCGCGGACCTGCCGATGGTCAGGCCCTGGTCGCCGATCTGGGTGGTGGCCGCGATGGCCACCTCGTCCACCCGCTCCGGCGGGAGGCCGGGATTGCGCCGCATCAGCTCGCGGATGACGCGGACTACCAGGTCGTCGGCACGCGTCTCGGCGTACAGGCCCTTCGGGCCCGACTTGCCGAAAGGCGTCCGAACGCCGTCGACGAAGACGACTTCACGGGACGCAGGCACGGGTTCGCTCCTACTCGTCGGTAGCTTCCGGTTCCATGCTACTGGTCAGTAACAGATTCCGGGATCAGCGGTCCGCCGCGCCGGTGCGTCCCCGAGTCGCGTCATGCCCCGCCCTTGGCCTCCAGCCGTTCGAGCGCCTCGACCAGCGGGCGGACGGTCAGGCCGATCTGCCACTCCCGTACGCCAAGCTTGCGCAGCCGGGCCGTCACGGTCTCCTCGGTGATCGGCCTGGGCGGCTCCCAGGTCAGCCTGCGTACGGCGTCGGGCTGGATCAGGTTCTCCGACGGCATGTGGTGTTCGCCGGCGAGGGCGGTCACGACGGCGCGCGCCGCCGCGAGCCGCTTGGCGGCGGCCGGGTCGCGGTCGGCCCAGCGGTTGGTCGGGGGAGGGCCGTCCCCGGGCCCCACGGGCTGCGGCAGCGCCGACTCCGGCATCGTCCTGGCCCGGTTCACCGCCGCCAGCCAGTCGTTGAGGTGACGGCGGGCGCTGCGGCCGACGAACGGCGTGATCTCGGTGAGGGCCTTGGTGGTGCGCGGCTGCTGGAGGGCGGCCTGCACGATCGCCGAGTCGGGCAGCACGCGGCCCGGCGCGAGGTCGGCCTCCCGCGCGATCCGGTCGCGCAGCGTCCAGAGCTCCCGCACCACGGCGAGCCCGCGCAGCGTGCGTACGTTGTGGATGCCCGAGGTGCGCCGCCACGGGTCGGTACGCGGGGGCTGGGCGGGAGCGGCCAGGATCGACGCGAACTCCTCCAGAGCCCACTCCAGCTTGCCCGCGGCGGCCAGCTGGTCGTAGAGCACGTCGCGCAGCTCGACCAGCACCTCCACGTCGAGCGCCGCGTAGCGCAGCCAAGCCTCCGGCAGCGGGCGGGACGACCAGTCGGCCGCCGAGTGCCCCTTCTCCAGGCGCAGGCCGAGCACGACCTCGACCATCGTCCCCAGGCCGACCCGCTCGTAGCCGAGCAGCCGCCCGGCCAGCTCGGTGTCGAACAGCCGCCGCGGCCGGAAACCCAGCTCGGCCAGGCACGGCAGGTCCTGGTTGGCGGCGTGCAGGACGATCTCGGCGTCGCTCAGCGCCTCGTCCAGCGCGGACAGGTCGGGGCAGGCGACGGGGTCGATCAGCGCGGTGCCCGCGCCGGCTCGGCGCAGCTGCACCAGGTAGGCGCGGCCGCTGTAGCGGTAACCGGAGGCGCGCTCGGCGTCGACGGCCACCGGTCCCGTGCCGCGGGCGAAGGCGTCCACGGCGGCCGCGAGCGCGGCGGAGTCCTCGATGACGGGCGGGATTCCCTCGCGCGGCTCCAACAGTGGCTGGACTACGGGTTCTGTCACGGGCTAAGGAACTTTCGGATCATCTCGGCGGGCTGGGCGCGGACGCAGTGTGGCGACGTCGGGCGGCAGCGGGGGGATGCCCGCGGCCAGGCACATGAGGTCGCACCAGGCGGCGGCGTGCGGCGACAGGTCTTCCTCGAGCGGCGACCACGAGGCCCGCAGCTCGATCTCGGTGGTGACGGGGTCGTCCGCCTTGCTGCCGAACCCCTCGGAGACGGCACGGGTGACCGTGCCGCCCACCGCGGCGTACCGCGCTCCGTGGGCGTCGAGCGCCTCGGTGAGCCAGCTCCAGGCCACCGGCCCCAGCAGCGGGTCGGTGGTCATCTCCGGCTCCATGTCCGCGCGTACGTAGGCGACGAGGCGGAAGGGTCCTTCCCAGCCGCGCTGACCCTCGGGGTCGAACAGCATGATCAGGCGGCCGACGGCGAGCTCGTCGTCGTCACGGTATACGGACGCCCCGACGGCACCGGAGTACGGCGCGAGGCGCTGGGGCGCCGGGATGTCCTCCAGCTCGATCTCCGGACGCACCTCGGCGGGGCGCAACGTCTCCAGCGCGCGCCGGAAGGCGGCGGGAGGCGCCGGCGGTTCACCGAGGGTCATGACGGAAGAGTAGGTCGGATTCGGGACGGCGCGAAGCAAGGGGGTGGCGGCTGAACTGGCGGCGACGGTTTGAAGACCTCCGATGCCCCCCAC